>JAKEHC010000044.1 GCA_022615255.1 Candidatus Dadabacteria bacterium
CCGGTCTTTAAATTAAATATCCATGCGTGCCCGGGGCAGATAAGCTCCTCTCCGTAAACCAGTCCCGCTCCAAGAGAAAACTCAGCGTGGGGGCATCTGTTATTTATAGCGTAAACCTCCCCATTTATGTTAAATATAGCTATTTCGATACCATTAACCGAAACCACCTTCCTCTTACCCGGCTTGATCTCCTCAAGCTCCGCAACCTTGATTAGATTGGGTTGTTTCGTTCTATTCATGGTTTGATTTATTTTAACATACTAACTAAATTCGGAAGGGATTGAACCAGGTGGTAGGGGCACGTTGCAACGTGCCCCTACATTAATGCTTGACATGTACCCTCCCCTGCGTTATTTTCAGATAAAACACCAGGGAGGAGAACGAGATGGGAAATCTATTTGAAGTCGCTAAAATAGGCGATATTGAGCCGGGACAAGGAATGCTTGTTGAAGTTCAGGGAAAGGAAATCGCGCTATTTAATTGCGATGGAAGTTATTATGCAATTGATAATGTGTGCACTCACGTTGGCGGTCCTCTTAGCGAGGGTGAACTCGAAGGTGACAGGGTTACATGCCCATGGCACGGAGCGGAGTTTGATGTTAAAACGGGAGAGGTTCTAGGTCCACCTGCTAAAAATTCGGTAAGAAGTTACAAGGTAGAGGTAGAAGGAGACTCAATAAAGATAGAGGTTTGAAGGCTACAGGTGCAATTCTTCAAATAAATTACCAGAGGGCCTTTCCCTAGAGAGGTCTTTTGCATGTCCAAGCTCATCTCTAAATTTGCCATCCAAGATTAAATCCGAGAGCGCCATTCCAGCCCCATAGGAAACCATAAGCCCTCTTCCGGTATGCGCCCCGCATTCATATACATTTTTGAAACCGGGAACTCGCCCTAGGAAACCTGAGCGATCAGGTGTTTCGGCATACAAACCCGCCCAGCCTCTTAAAAGTTTTATTCTCTCGAATTTACTTATTCTGTTATAAAGGGGAAGCCAGATATACTTAACGAAATCGCTCCCCTCATCCATTCCTCCAAAGTCGAATTCAAGATTATATCCATAAGGCTCATCCATGTTCGAATATCCGGCTAGTATGTTATCAGCATCCTTGTGAAAATATACATGGGATGTGTCTATAACCATGCCATAAGGTGAAAGATCAACTTCAGGAGAGCGCATGACAACCATTTGCCTTTTTCTAGGCTTAATCCAATCATCATTAAATCCATAGAGCTTAGAGATTCTGGGTGACCAAGCCCCGGCTGTGTTTATTAGAACATCGCACTTAAATGAAACAACCTCGCCGTGGTGTCCGGCACCTCCGTTTATGAGATAAGTTTTAATTAATTCGGATTTATCTCGGATGTTACCCTCCGTTGGTTTAATATTTGTTGCAATAACTTCTGTTACCCTATAATCATGGACGATTATTTTAGTAACATACAGCCTATCAAAAAACACAACCCCCCTTCTCTTTGCTTCCCTTCGGTAATGTTCCCTGAGTGAATAATGGTCAATCAAGCCCGCGTTTCTCGATATTGAGAGTCCGGCTATTCCATCTATATTATCCACAAACGGCAAAAATTCAGTCACAGCCTCCCTTGGATAAAGCTCAACAGCAAGCCCATATTCTCCGTAGATTGGATGATTTTTATTTATTTCCTGCCACCACCCCTCATCATGCATCCAGAAGTAACCGAGTTCACGAAACTGTATCTCATCCTTAATAGTTTCAAAGAAGTCAATTGAATATTTACACAGCTCAATATTAGCGCGGTTTCTCCATGTTGCTCGAACCCCTCCTGCATTCTTGAGAGTGGAAGAATGCTCCCCTTCTAAATCAACATCAATTACAGCTATTCGCGCATATTCTCCCCTTTTCTCAAGCCCTACAGATAAAGCCATCGCTCCCGATGAACCGAGAATACCCCCGCCAATAAACAAGAAATCAAAATTATAATCAGTCATTATGTCCCCAATTGAAATCTCTCATACGAGAGAGAAAACATCTTTAAAATATCTGCCCAGGACTCAAGCTACCTTTAAACCCCATCTATAATTTTATCATATCAGGCTCTATTGCTAAATTTATATAATTAGTCAATTAACCTAATAAGGAACGAAAATTATTCCAGCTTGTTGTGATGAATTAATCGTAATATAATCATCAGGAGTTGAAGAAAGAATTTTAGTTGCGCTGTTTTTTCATAGGAGGCAACTAAGGAGGTGATATAGAATGAATAAGTTTAGCGATTATTTTCTCAACATCTTCTGCCTTGTGATCATCGTCGGTGCCCTTGGACTTTTAAGCCATACCGCACGAGGTCAAGACCCCTCAACAAAACCTGTGCAATTTATACTTTCTTGCACAATTCCTTCAGGGCAGTTGGTTTGCAGTAACAATGTTAAAATGCCCTCTGGAAAGCAACTTAACATAGAGTTTGTCTCAGCGAAGGTATCTATATCATCGGACCAGTCACCCCAGCTTAGAATTTTTACGCCTTCTTTTGATCTGGCGAATCCCGGGGGTACCATAAACTTGGGGCATTATATAACATTAAACCTCTCCCCACGTATTCCTGCCTCCTCAGACCGTTATTATGCGAGCCAGCAAGTCCGATTATACATCATGGAAGGAGGCACAATAACAATAGAGGGAAGACGCTACAATACTGCTAACGCGTCTGCAACCTTTGAAGTCACCTTTAGCGGGCACCTAATTGACGTCCCATAGTAAAGCTCAGTTAATGCTATTTTGATTAGGTTGAGGGAGGTAAAGGTAGGTCATGTCTTAGTATAATTCACAGGCTTGTTATAGACCGTCTGCTTTAATCAGCTATCTTTCTAACCCAATCTTCTTAATCGCCTCCTCGCTCTGTTCAATCATCTTTCCAACAGGGAAAACAAAAAGATATTGACCTGTATCTCTTAACACATCCAGCGCCCTTGTTGAAACCTTATCAAAAAATTGAATAGATGTGCCATCGGTAATTAATACGTAATTCTGTGGCTTCTTCATAGCATCAGGCATTTTTTCCTTGAGGAATTCAATTATGTCACGAAAACGCTGTATGGAAATCCCTTGCCTCTGAAGCGAAGCAAGCCACCTAAGGATTATTATATCTTCGACAGAGTAGAGCTTAGGTATTCCTCTCCCCTGCCCTTTTCTGATGCTTGGCACAATAAGTCCTGTACGCTCATAATAATGCAGATGATCAAAGGTAAGCTCGATGTTCTCAAGGGCTTCTATTAATTCTATAACGTCCTTGCTCTTAAGTCCTATTAAAACTCTTTCTTTAATTATTCTCTTTTTCTTTTTTTTCTTCTCTTTATTCATGAGGTCAGCTTAAACCCGACATAGCTTACCCATTGTTAACTCCAAAATATCACAAACTATAAACTGATTCAATCTCATAATGTAGAGACATGCCATGTCATGTCTCTACAACTCTATTTTTCTAATTCCTTGAAAACACTTAAAAAGTGATTAACTTACATAGTGTGATGAATTTTATGGATATAAGTAGTAATAAGATGGAAGCAACGATAACAGTTTCCCCTTTTACATATCAACCAGAGTGCGAATGCAGTTTGCCCTTTTCCGGGCATGAAAGGGAGGAGCATGTTAAAAACTGCCACACGCCGATTACTTATTGGGGAATCTATATGGACGACAAACACCTTTCCTATACATCGAGCAAGGAATTAGCCGAGATGACACAGGTATGGATTGAGAAATGGTTAAAAGACAGGCTCTAATATATATAGAGTAAATAATTAATAGTGCCTAATTCTGTGTAAGTTTCTCTTTATTCACCTGAGCTTTAATCATATCCAGGTTTTTAAGCACCTCGATTTCTAGCTCCGGCAGTATTCCCTTTAAAGTTAATATGAACTGTTTTGGGTCAAGACCACCTTTTTTATAATCTACAATTGCGATGATATTATCTGAGCCCTTAGATACCTCAACTTGATCAACATCAAAGTATGCGTATAGGATTCCCTCAATCTCATTTATGTCGTCATTGTTCTTCACACCAGATATTCCTAGAGCCGCCTTCTCAACACGCGATTTATCAAAAGGACGCCTTACCTCATATCCAGCTCGTCTAAGGGCTAATACTATCTTTGTTTCGCTTACCAACTCCGGGTTGTAACCTGCACGAACTTTCTTTTTTGCTATATCAACATTAACCTCTTGCAAACCAGGGATTCCCATAACCTTTAATTCCACATCGTTACCACAGGTCGAACATATTCCAAAAACCCTGAGTTCCAGCGTCTTTCGTTCTTCTGCAAATAAAGAAGATGTAAGGAAAGCCAATATAACTAATAATCCTAAAATAAAAGCCCTCATTCTTCATTTACCTCTCTGGAAATTTTAGACGTTATTTGGTGAAAATAGATTCAAGCAATTTTACTCAAAATCAATAAAGGTTGGAAATTAAAATAGATCCCGTGAAGAAAAATCAATGATTATAGAAGATTAGAGAAGGTAGAGACGACTTGCCTGGTCGTCCCTAATAAATAAAAATAGCAATTATCGCCCTTCCGTCTTTGAAGGAGTGTGCTCTACGGCAATAGCAAGGCGGGAGAAACCCTTGACTTTTACGGTATCCATAACCTCAACCACCCTTCCATGTGGAACGAGGCTATCGGCTCTGATTATTACAAGTGAGTCTTTATCTTGATTCTTTTCTAGAGCTTCAGAGAGTTTTTCAGGGGTTATTACTTTATCGTTGAGATAAAGCTTTCCGTCTTTTGTAAGATTAATTGTAAGCTGTTCGGCTTTTACAGGCTCTGCTGAGCTCGCTTTTGGGAGTTTTACGTTTATTCCACCCGAAGTGGCGGCAAAATTAAGAGAGAGCGCGAAAAATATAAGTAAATTAAAGACAGTATCCACAACTGGTGTTAGATCAACTGCGGTGGCAAATCCGGTTTTCTTTCCATTCTCTTTTCTAAACTTCATCTTGCTATTTCCCTAGCCTTCTCCCTCCTTTCATTCGCAACCAGCACCTCTTCCAATATCCTTCTCCCTTCTTCTTCCATATCCGATATAAGACCGTCTGCTTTTCCCGAGGTGTATTTATAAGCAAGATAAGCGGGTATCGCAACCAGCAG
>JAKEHC010000045.1 GCA_022615255.1 Candidatus Dadabacteria bacterium
AGGTCCAAGCGTAGCAAAGACCCAGTATATGCTGAAGGCAGTGACACGCTCCTTTTTTCTTATTGATATATAACCAATGATGCAAAGTAAAATAATTACAAGTAGAGAAAAGATAAAATAGTAAATGCTGACTGGCTCAGAGGTAATAAACGGATTTAGTTTGAAAGGGAAAATAAGCTTTCCCAGGTAGAAAACATAAGAATCAAAGAAGACCCTGAGCATCCACCATAGATGCTCCGAGGCAAACCTGGAAAGAAACTCAAGTGTTCCCCGCCTGAAGTATAGATAAATGAAAATCATTAAACCAAAAAATGCGTATCTTAACAAGCTTGAGCGACTCCGGAATCTGCCGCTAATTAGGTCAAAACCAATAGCGACTAAAGGAAAAGCTACGGCAACCTCTTTTGAAAGAAGAGAGAGATAAAAACAAAGGATTGCCAGGGCAAAAAACCACAGTTTTCTATATGAAAGAATGTTAAATATAAAAGCCAAGAAGAAAAACATACTACAAAGCAAATCGGCTCTTGCCGAGATAAATGAAATTGATTCGACATGTATGGGAATGAGCGCAAAAAAGAGTGAAGACAGGAAAGCGATAGACTCTTTTCTCTCAACCTTAAATTCCCCAAGAATAAGAAGAGCCATGAAATAAAACAGCACCGTCGAGGCGGAATGAAAGATAACGTTACTCAGATGAAACCCGACTGGAGAGCCACCCCAGATTTCCTGGTCTACTACCCATGAGATTCGCATTAACGGACGGTAATGTTTCCCCTTATGGCCCTTACCCTGCCAGGGGATTAAAGTTTTATAATCAATATAAGACGCCTTAAGCGTTGTGCTATTCTTTATGAGGACTGCGTCATCCCAGACAAAGTCGCCTTTCAGAGAAAACGCAAAGACACCGAAAGACAGGAGGAATAAAAAAAGCGCTACAAGACCCTTCTTCTCAATAAATGATGAGATTCTAGCGCTTTTTTTATCAAATTGATTAGAGCCCGCCGCATTTTGGCTCTTTTTCTTAGTCTCTTTTACTTCCTTTTTTTTCTTGCCCATTTTAGGTGTCCAAGGTTAATCCTTAAGCCCTCAAAATATATGCTACTCCTTTTTAAGCCCGATATATATAAATAGGATTTTTTATAATGGTGCTCTACGGTGTACGGTCTCATAATAATAACATCGAGATTTATCGCATCGCATGGAATGATAAAGTGTTTCAGACTGCCTTACGGAGTTTACACAGAGCAACTTGAATTCGCAATGATATTATGTAAAACCTATAGAGACGACCCGCCGGGTCGCCTCTACAAAATACAATATGAGCGCATGGCATTCAGAGGCACGCAATTTGATGGGGTTGGAAAACCCAGCCTATCCGTGTGTATTGAATGAGGGCACGATCACAATTCTGTAGGAGCGCCATCCCAGCCGTGAAATAATTGCACCGGTAGGTCAGACATTCCTGTCTGACACTGTCATTGCCAGGACCTGTAGGGGCTGAACCCTGTCCTGAGCCGAAGCCCTGACCAAAGCGAAGGGACAGTCGAAGGGACCGTTCAGCCCAGTTTGCCGAAGGGGACGAAGCAATCTGACACAAAGTGTCATTCCGAACGTAGTGAAGAATCTGAACGAGATCGCTTCGCGGAGTTTACACTGAGTGAAACGAATGTGCTCGCGATGACAGTAGAAACCCTTCAGCAAGCTACAGGGAATTATCAAGTTAAAGACATAAAATAACTGAAGATGCTTATTTAGTACCTGAATAATCGTTTCATAGGGTAAAATACATATAAAATATTCTTTAAGGAGAGAGACATTGGCTAGGCTTCTAATCCTTCCCGGAGATGGAATAGGGGTGGAAGTAACGGATGTGAGTGTTTATTTGCTCAAAACCCTTGGTGATAAGCATAATATTAAATTTGAATTTGAGACCGCCCTATTCGGCGGATCCTCAATTGATGCCTATGGGGTGCCAGTAACAGCAGAAGTTCTAAAAAAGGCAAAGTCATCGAATGCCGTGCTTCTTGGGGCGGTGGGTGGTCCAAAGTGGGACAGCCTCGAATATGAAATCAGACCCGAAAAGGGACTGCTCGCCCTAAGAAAAGAGCTGGAAGCATTCGCAAATCTAAGGCCCGCCGTTGTATACCCTTCTCTTCAAAGCGCCTCAACCCTGAAGAGTGAAATCGTAGAGGGAGTGGATATTATGGTGGTAAGAGAGCTTACGGGAGGAATATATTTTGGCGCTCCTCGCGGAATCACGAAACTCCCGAGTGGCGAAGAAAAGGGGGTAAACACCCTTTCTTACACTACAACTGAGATCGAAAGGGTTTCGAGAGTCGCCTTTCAGATTGCGAGAAAAAGAAGAAAAAAACTCACATCCGTTGATAAAGCGAACATACTGGATGTTATGGAGCTCTGGAGAAGGACGGTGGCAAGAATAGGAAGGGAGGAGTTTCCTGATGTCGAGCTTGAGCATTTATACGTGGACAACGCCGCCATGCAGCTTATCCGAAGACCCAAAAGCTTTGACGTAATCCTTGCAGACAACATGTTTGGGGATATATTAAGCGATGAATCCGCTCAACTTACCGGCTCCCTGGGCATGCTCCCTTCAGCGAGCATTGGGAGTGGAGGAGCTATTTATGAGCCTGTTCATGGCAGTGCGCCTGATATCGAAGGAAAGGATATTGCAAATCCAATCGCTTCTGTCCTTTCCTCCGCTATGATGCTTAAATATTCATTCAATATGGATCATGCGGCAGACGAAATCGATAGATCGGTTAGAAGAGTTCTTGAAAAAGGATACAGAACCGCCGATATTTATGAGAAAGGAATGACAAAAGTCGGATGCCGGGAGATGGGGAGGTTGATTGTGGAAGAAATCAAGAAGATTTAGCAGACGGGCAATAAAATTGTCCATGGAGGTCTAAGAACCTAACTACGCTAAAAAAAGCATGTACTAAGAATGTAGCGGCGACCTTCAGGTCGCCATAAAGAAATGCAAAAGATGTGGAGGCATGAATGTCTTCCGCTATTTTAAATCTCCCTAAATCCCTCTTTAATAAAGAGGGACTTATTTATATTCTCCCCTTTTCTAAAGGGGAGTTAGAGGGGATTCATGAGACTGGAAAGTCCGCCCTTTCCATAATTAAATGTAGCGGTGATCTTCGGATCGCCATAGGAAAAGTGACCATAACATATTTAGTAAATAACCCTCTGATATGAAGCTCAATCATTCATTCTTGATTAAAGAGACTTTATTTGAGAAAACATGGATCGCATTACGGCGCTGAATAAATCAGTGAATAGAGATAACTTAACCTACTCCAACACCCTTGATCAGGTTTTTGACAAGATAATTAGAGGAGAGAGGGTTCTAAAGCTCTCCGGGTTAAAAGGCTCATCTAAATCTTATCTGATATCGGCATTAACAAAAAAGATAGAAAGGCCAATTCTATTTATAGTCCCTTCAAAGGAAATTGGAGAAGTCGAATCAGAGAATATTGCTTTTTATTCAGGAGAAAAACCCCCTTTTTTATTAAAAAAGGAACCGGATCTTGGAGACTCCTTATTCTCCTCAGTTGCTGAAGAAGCTGCGGAGAGGATAAGCTGGCTATACCTTGCAGACAAGAAAAAAGTGCTTCTAG
>JAKEHC010000199.1 GCA_022615255.1 Candidatus Dadabacteria bacterium
GCGTGGAGCTTGGCGCGGTAAGCGAAATTAGCCTCTTGCAAAGCCCGGCAGTCGTCTCTGCCTTAAATCCCCATGCTGGGGAAGCCGGGGCATTTGGAAATGAGGAGGCGATCCATATAACTCCTGCGATTAAAAGGGCTAGAGACATCGGGATAAATGTTACAGGGCCCATGCCAGCAGACACCTTATTTTATTACGCTCTCCAGGGGAAATGGGATGTAGTTATTGTGATGTATCACGATCAGGGTTTAATCCCATTCAAGATGCTTTCTTTTGAAGATGGCGTGAATATAACGATTGGTCTACCGATTATAAGGACATCTCCTGACCATGGTACAGCTTATGACATAGCGTGGAAGGGAAAAGCAAACCCTTCAAGCATGATCGCTGCGATAAACGTAGCGGTCAGGCTTGTAAACAATAGAAGAAGACAGAGTATAAACTAGACGGTACTGCAAAGTGCCGGTAGTATCTCTCCGGATTTCCCCAAAATGCTTAAATCATAAAGTGATGAATTGGGGGTAGGCTCTATATTTACCTCAATTACAGTCTTTCCTGTATGCTTTGCAACAAGTCCGATTGATGCTGCGGGTTCTACCACGCCCGATGTGCCAACGATAAGCATTAACTGGCATTTGTCTATGGCAATAAGGATGTTGTCAATTACTGGCATCGGTATCATTTCTCCGAACCAAACTACATTTGGGCGTCCATGCACACCGCAATTTTTACATTTTGGCGGTAGTTCGTTGAGTGGAACGTCATGATTTTCTTCTACAATACCACAACTTGCGCATCTTATCTGCCATAGATTTCCATGCATCTCAATAATGTTTCTGCTTCCGGCTAGTTGATGTAGACCATCGATATTTTGCGTTATAAGGGTAAAATTGGGTTTCCCGTTTTCTAGGTTAACGAGCGCATAATGACCTGGATTTGGCTTTGCTTCTTTTGATAAGCCCCTTCTCCATTCGTACCATTCCCAAACAAGTTTCGGGTCTCTTTGAAACGCCTCCAGAGTAGCAAGCTCTTCTGCTCGAAATTTTCTCCAAAGTCCGTCCTCTCCTCGAAAGGTTGGAATTCCGCTTTCTTGAGAAATACCAGCCCCGGTAAGGACGAGGATGTCCGATGTCTTTTCTATTATTGCTTTGGCTTCTTTAATTTGATCTTCCATTTTTATCTTTATGATTAATTGATAACGGATTAAATCTAACTTCATAAGTTCTCGTTAGCAACATGGCAGCAGTTAAAAGTTCGTGGAGAGGCAAAAACTTTTTATATGAGTCTTGA
Organism: Candidatus Dadabacteria bacterium; assembly: GCA_022615255.1. GTDB lineage: Bacteria > Desulfobacterota_D > UBA1144 > Nemesobacterales > CSP1-2 > CSP1-2. The sequence continues at coordinate 1,291 of JAKEHC010000199.1, forward strand.
TTTTCAATCGATTAAATATAAACAACACACATCTAGACTTTAAAATAACAGCTATTGCTCATGTCGTATCCATTATAATCAGAATTGAGCTTTTAATCTTGAGCGCTTTTTATTGACTTTACTCTTTGGTATGTCCTATAATAACTCGTATCAAAATTTAAAGGAGAAGCCAGATGCCTGTTAGACTTACTAATATTGAAAACCTGCAACAAATTGAAGCTGTAGTCAGTGGCCCTGATAATGCAAATCGATTATTTATTGTAACTGGCGTAGCACCTGCCAATTTGTCTGCATTACATAACCAAACTCAAAAAGAAACTTTTACATTCTTGATTGGCCCTATCTTAACGCGGCGCCAATTTGTCAAGGCAATTGCGACAGCATCCTTAAATAGGGTTTTTCTATTTGCCCCCTCTGCACCTACTTCCATTAGTAATAGTTGGTTAGTTAGTTTTGTTGACGCTGATTGGGATGATGAATCTGGACAAGTAGAAGTTAGATTTGAGGTGTCTGTAAGTTCCGGACCAAATACTACTTCTACTGTCACAGGCGTCTCTTTTCAGGCAACGATACTTGCTGAGATAGGGAGTTGAGAACATATTTGTTGTATCCTGTTTTATATATAGACCAGGGATCCACATGCCATGGTTTCAGAAAACTCTAGGAGTTGAAGTTAATAACCAGTTTTGAAAAATCGATATTAACAAATAGGGTTCCTAACTCTTCGGTTTAATATCATGAAGGCATAGGTTTTATGCTGAGAATTATACATCCTGTCTTTCTTATTTATTACTCCTAATCTATAAAGGCGGATGAGAATTGTGAAAACAAGAAGTCCCTCGGTTGAAATTACATGAGTCTCGTGCTAAAAAGACTTAGATTTCGACGACGATTCTTGTACTATATATTGGGATTACTGATTTTCTTAGCAGTTTCAGGAACTTATAACATGATAGGAAGCCGTGGAATATCAATAAGCATGCCTGGGCGTTCATTCTCAGGTCCGTTTCTTTCTCTTAATGAGGATGAGCTGGAAATCCAAAACCGTCTAAAGAGGCATGTAGAGATGCTTGCTGGGGAAATCGGGGAGCGTAACCTCTGGTGGTACGAGAACCTTGAGGCGGCGGCTGGTTATATAGAGAACACCTTTCGAGAATTAAACTACAAGGTGGCAGTTCAGGATTTTAAGGTTGAGGGTAAGATTGTAAAGAATATCGAGGTCGAGATTTTAGGCAAATTCATTCCGGATGAAATCATTATCGTTGGCGCACACTATGATTCGGCTCTTGGCTCCCCTGGTGCGAATGACAATGCCACGGGCGTTGCCGCGATATTCGAGTTTGCCCGCCTTCTTAGAGGACAGAGCCTTATGCGGACAGTGCGCCTAGTAGCATTTGCCAACGAAGAGCCTCCTTTTTTTCAGACCGATAATATGGGGAGTCTTGTATACGCACAGCGCGCTCGCAAGCGTGCAGAAAATGTAGTAGCTATGTTTTCAATAGAAACTATTGGTTATTACTCTGATGCAAAAGGTAGCCAGCGTTATCCTTTTCCTTTTGGTTTCTTTTATCCCGACACTGGAGATTTTATAGGCTTCGTGGGAAATACTCATTCACGAAACCTTGTTCATCAAAGCATTGCCTCTTTCCGTAAACATGCAAAATTTCCTTCTCAAGGTACTGCCGCTCCTGGCTGGTTAAAAGGGGTAGGTTGGTCAGATCAGTGGTCTTTTTGGAAGGAATGTTATCCTGGCGTTATGATCACTGATACAGCACCATTTAGGTATCCGTATTATCACACTAAGTGGGATACCCCTGATAAGATAGATTACCCACGTACGGCTAGGGTTGTCGCCGTTCTTTCCCAGGTCATAATTGATTTAGCTGATAATAGGCTAAAGTAAGAACACTATTTTGAATGCGGGATAATTTTTATTAGATTTATATTTGCTTAAGTACGAGTAGGCTTAGTAAATAATTATACTGGAACTGAAGCTACACATGCCCGGACGGTTTAGTCAAACAACTGAACTTGAAGTTTTAAAGGATCGTTTTAGATTCCCTTCAAACGGTATTACTCTTAATCCAAGATATAACATAGCACCTGGTCAGTTATCTCCGATAGTCATAAAGGATGGTGGGAATAACCTAAAGATGATGAGATGGGGACTCGTGCCATCTTGGGCAAAGGATGCTTCTATAGGGTATAAGATGATAAACGCCAGGGCTGAAACCCTAACGCAAAAACCGAGCTTCAAAAATTCTTTTAAAGAGAGACGATGCTTAGTTATAGCAGATGGTTTCTACGAATGGGAAAAAAGTGAGAAGAAGGTATTTAAGATACCTTACAGGTTTGTTTTAAGGAGCCGCGAGCCCTTTGCTTTTGCGGGGCTGTGGGATAGCTGGAAAGCGCCTGACGGAAGTATTCTACTATCCTTTACCATTATTACGATAGAACCGAACGATTTAATGAAACCAATTCATGATCGTATGCCGGTTCTTTTAAAACAATCAGATGAGGATATCTGGCTTGACAACGATTTCAGGGATGTCGAAAAGCTCTTCCCCCTTTTAGCACCTTATCCTTCTCAGATGATGGAGGCGTATGAGGTTTCTACCTTGGTTAATTCTCCAAAAAACGATACTCCCGAGTGCGTTAAGCCCAAAAAGAGTGTAAAGGAATCAGGCTTGTTGTCTTTCCGTTTATAGACAGCCTTTTCCAAAACCTTTGGATATTAATTATATTAGTTTTAATAGTTTTCTTAATCACCAAGGGAGTCGGGTTTTCTACCCTCTCAATAACGTCAATCTTTACTTAAGTTTAGCCGCGAACCCATTGTCAGACTTTTCTTGACAATCTTCTTATATCAAATAACCTAATATAAGGGATGCTTATAGATTATGTTCCGATATTAATTATATTGATCTTCTCCATGCTCCTTGCAGGGGGGCTTCTTCTAATTTCTAATTTTCTAGGACCGAGGAGGTATTCAAAGAAGAAGCTTGCTCCTTATGAATGTGGTGTGACACCTGTAGGCGATGCAAGGGAGAAGTTTTCAGTAAAGTATTATTTGGTTGCCGCACTCTTTATCCTTTTTGATGTCGAAGCTGTATTTCTATTTGCCTGGGCAGTTGTATTTAAAAAATTAGGCGTTCTTGCATTTGTTGAGATTATAGCCTTTTTTATAGTTATACTAGGAGGCTATTTCTACGTTTTGAAAAAAGGGGCGTTAGAATGGGATTAAATGCGAATCCATTACTCGGAGGAGACGGTTTTATCACGACAAAACTCGGTGAATTTGCAAACTGGGCACGGAAAAACAGTCTTTGGCCAATGCCATTCGGGACTGCCTGCTGCGCGATTGAAATGATGGGAGTATTTGCATCCAGGTTTGATCTTTCAAGGTTCGGAGCAGAGGTAGTGAGATTCTCACCCAGGCAGGCAGACCTTATGATAGTCTCGGGGACTATAACCTATAAAATGGCTTCTGTATGCAGAAAGATATATGACCAGATGCCCGAGCCTAAATGGGTAATTGCAATGGGCTCTTGTACATGCGGTGGCGGTCCCTTTGATAGTTATGCCGTTGTTCAGGGGATTGATGAGTTCCTACCTGTAGATGTATATGTGGGTGGATGCCCTCCCAGACCCGAAGCGTTAATTGATGCAGTTATGAAGATACAAAAGAAGATTGAAATGCAAGGGGCGCCCATTGTATGATCCTCGATTTACAGTCCGTAAGCGATTCTGTAGACGCTAACTTTCCTGATACAATTTTAGACATTAAAAGCTTCAGAAATGAAACTACACTTCTAATTAAAAAAGAGGGAATCCGAGAGGTTTGTCGGTATCTTAAAAACGATCTAGATTTTAAATTCATCGTAGATGTTACCGCTGTTGACTATTTAGGAATGAAAACGCCGCGCTTTGAAGTCATCTACTATCTTCACAGGTTTGGTTCAGAGTTTAGTGAAAATGTAAGGATTCGATTAAAAGTCGAAGTCCCCGAAGTAGATCTGAGGGTGTTATCTGTAACGCCTGTCTGGACCGGTGCAAACTGGCTTGAACGTGAGGTTTATGATCTCTTTGGCATAGAATTTATCGGGCATCCCGATTTAAGGAGGATCCTAATGCCTGAGGAATATGACGCCCATCCTTTAAGAAAGGATTTTGACGTCAGGGACCGAGAAGCCTCGAAGCGTTGTTTTGAAAGGGAATTAAAAGAGGGTGAAGATGGAGCGAGTTGAGTTTATTACGGATAGATCAGACGAACCTCTAGGAATGCGAACTGAGACCCTTATGCTTAACATGGGTCCTCAGCATCCCTCCACTCACGGTGTTCTGCGTGTAGTGCTTCACCTAGACGGCGAGGTTGTAGTAAATGCCATTCCATATATTGGTTATCTTCATCGAGGCATCGAGAAGCTATGTGAGAATATTACATACCAGCAGTGTATTCCATATACGGATAGAATGGATTACGTCGCATCAATCTGTAACAACATAGGGTTTATACTTGCGGTTGAAAAACTCCTCGGGATTCAGAATGAAATACCGAAAAGGGCTAAGGTAGCCGAAGTTATTTTATTTGAGCTAGGTAGAATAGAATCACATCTTATCGGCATTGGAACAAACGCTTTAGACCTAGGGGCTATGAGTGCGTTCCTATACTGCTTTAAAGAGCGAGAAAGGATTTATGATATACTCGAAACGGTTTGCGGAGCAAGATTGACTACCTCATATCCCAGGGTCGGTGGGCTGCCAGAAGACCTGCCTGAGAACTTCGACGAAGCAATACGAAATTTTTTGAGGGTTTTTCCAAAGACCTTTTCAGAGGTTGATAAGCTTCTTACAAGGAACCGTATCTGGGTAGAAAGGACAAAGGGCGTCGCTTATATAAGCGCTGACGATGCAGTTGATTTAGGACTCACAGGTCCGGCGCTTAGAGGAAGCGGTGTTCCTTATGATGTTAGGAAAGCAATTCCGTACTTGGGGTATGAAGCTTATGATTTTGAAATCCCTGTCTCTCATGACTGTGATGCCTATGCACGTTATCTGTGTAGATTAGAAGAGATGCGTCAAAGCCTACATATTATTGAGCAGGCAATTAATAACCTTCCAGACGGCCCTTATATAGCAGATTTACCCGAAGTCGTCCTTCCGAGAAAAGAACTCGTGTACACAAGGATGGAGTCTCTCATTAGGCACTTTGTGATTGTATATGAAGGGTTTAAAACCCCTCCCGGCGAGATTTATCAAGCTGTTGAAAATCCAAAAGGTGAGTTAGGATATTACATCGTGAGCGATGGCTCCGGAAAGCCATATAGGATGAGAGTTAGGGGACCCTCTTTTATAAACCTTCAGGCGCTTCCTAAAATGGTTGAAGGAAGACTACTTGCCGATGTAATCGCGGCAATTGGAAGCATTGACATAGTTCTTGGAGAAGTTGATAGGTAAGTAAATTTACTTCTTATTGCTTCAAATCTTCTGTTACCTGCTATTATGTTGAACGGTAGAGTGAGATTCTATAATCTCTATCCCTCCGGGGATTTTAAATTTAAAAAGTGAGTCAGGAACCCCTTTATTAATTTTGATATCGGTTAACGAAACCTTTGTTAGGTTTCCGAAGGGGTCATAAAGGTAGATATCCCTAACAAACATGCTTTTCTTATCAACTGCTATTATGACTTTATTGTAGTCTTCGTCACCTTCTTTTGGTATAAGATCGATCAAATAGTTTCCATTTTCGTCGAATTGGTTTTCTGTAGAAAACTTTGCAATAAATTGTTCTTTTATTTTTCCTAGCCCCGAAAGAAATGTGGTTGTTGTAGGTGTATCCATAACTCGATCTACTGGCGACTTAATGGCTTGTTTTTCTTGATAATTGTAGAACCAAAGCGTAATGCCGTCGGAAACAATCTCATCTTTAGCCGGTCTATAATAATTCCATCTCATCTTTCCTGGTTTTTTAAACCATACCTCGCCGTCTGACTTCTGAACTTTATCGAGTGCTTTTACAGTCGCTTCTTGTGTGAATTTGGCATGAAAATCGTTGATCTTTTCATAATTCGCTTGTACCCCAGTAACTATTTCGTCTAGTTGCTTATCTTGAGCTACAGAGGCTGTAAATGATATTAATATAAAGAAAACAAGACTATATATGATATTTTTCAATTTCTCTGCCTTTGACTTACTTTTGCTAAATCTATGTAAACCTCTCTAGGTTTTCCCGCAATCTCCTGAGGACCTACAACCCCTTCTTTCTCCATTATCTCGACGATTCTAGCCGCTCTATTATACCCGATTTTGAGCTTCCTTTGAAGCATCGAGATTGATGCCTGACGCGTCTCCGCTATTATTCTAAGGGCTTCATAATATAGGTCATCCTTCTCGCTTTCAAGGTCTTGTGGAGCCTCCGTTTCTTCTAACTTAGTGATGTCTTTATTGTATTCGGGTAGTCCTTGAGATTTTAAATATTCGGCAATTCTGTCCCTTTCCCCATCAGATATTAATGCGCCTTGAATTCTGATTAACTTCGAGGTCCCGGGCTGAAGTAATAGCATGTCTCCTTTCCCAAGAAGCTGCTCTGCTCCTGTGTTATCAAGTATGATACGGGAATCAATTCTAGATGATACTAGAAAGGAAATTCTTGCCGGGAAGTTTGCTTTGATAAGTCCGGCAACTATATCAACTGACGGCCGCTGTGTGGCAACGATAAGGTGTATGCCTGCAGCCCGTGCCATCTGAGAAAGCCTTGTTATTGATTCCTCTACCTCGCGCGGAGCAACCATCATCAAATCTGCAAGCTCATCCATAACGATTACTATGTATGGAAGCCACTTCTCCCATTTGTCTTTAGAATCCAGCTTTTCAATCCTTCTGTTGTAGCTCTCTATATCTCTTACACCCTCTTCAGAAAGCAGCCTGTACCTTTGTTCCATTTCCCTTACTGCCCACCTTAGTGCAGCGGCAGATTCTTTTGGGTTTATAACTACCGGGTGAAGAAGGTGAGGAATATCTTCGTAAACCGAAAGCTCAAGCATCTTTGGATCAATCATTATAAACTTTAGCACGTAGGGGCTGGCTTTATAAAGCATGCTAGCCATGACCGTATGAAGGAGCACGCTTTTTCCAGAGCCTGTAGTGCCCGCAATCATAAGATGAGGGGCTTTCCTTAGATCCATGTAAAAGGGCTTTCCGGATATATCTTTCCCTAACGCCAGTGTAAGTATAGATTTACTTTTCACGAATTCCTGGTCTTCAAGAAGTTCCCTAAGAACAACCGTTTCCCTCCTATCATTTGGAACCTCGATGCCGACGACGTCTTTTCCTGGTATTGGGGCTATAATCCTTATACTAAGCGCGCTGAGCCCCATTGCGAGATCGCCGGAGAGGGATGCAATTTTATTAATTTTTATCCCGGGTGATGGCTTATACTCAAACATTGTGATGACCGGACCCGGTCTTATTTCGGTAACCTTTCCTGAAACTCCGAAATCGGCTAGCTTCTCCTCAATCAATTTTGCTTTTTCGTAAACTGTATCTTTGTCAATCTTGATTTCTATTTCTTTCTTTGGATCAAGCAGATCTGTGGGTGGGGGTTTAAAATTTGCGTGCTCTATTGATCTTAATACAATTTTATCTCCTGGTTTTTCCTTTTGTTGCTCAATTATAATTGGAGGAAGAGTTGTAGATTCCAGTTTTGGGGGAGGTTCTTCTTCCACTGCTTGCTTAACTGGTTTTACTTTCTTTTGAGTAGGCACTTTACTGATCTTTGGCTTTGGTCTTGAGAAGAAGTCGTAGAGATTTTCAATTATTACCTCTAATTGACGAAGCATAAACCTTAATGCGGATGTGATTAATTCTGCACCAAAGGTTAGAACCTTTCCTAATGATCCTAAGCCATATAAAGTCTGAGAAAGGCTCAAGTTCATCATTATTATTAAACTTATGAGAAGGATTATGGTTACAATTATGTATGAGCCAAAAGTACCTGCTATCTTGTCTCTAAGTAGGGTAGAAAGAAGATCGCCTAACCATCCCCCTGGCGGGGAATATCCGAGAATATCCTTGCTTTTAAAGATAAGCCCAAGGAAAGTAGTCGCTGCAAAAAGGAAAATAAATGCAGAAATTGCCTTTTGGTAAAGCCTGCTCCCTGTTTTATTGGTGAAAACCACTACAGCCGTATAAAACATAACAAGTGGAATTACAAAAGAGCAGATTCCAAAGGTTTTTCCGAGCATACCGGAGATAAAGACGCCAATTGTCCCCATGGAGCCTTTAATATCAAGTCCGGACTTGGAGCTGTAAAATAGTAAGCTAAGGGAAGAAAATATGCCGAAGGTAAATAATATTGCAGCGATTATTTCTCTTGCTATAAAACTAGAGGATTCTTCTTTTGATTGACTTTTACTTTTAGGCATTTCTACCTAATTTGTATAATGTTATCAATAAAATCCGTAACATGTTAGCGATACCTATAACTGCTCATATCATAAAACGTTTATCAAAAAATAGCGGAGTGAAAGGGGTTTGTCAAATTGTTAAAGACATAAGTAAAGTTGAAATATCGATAATGCTTTCGAAAGAAGATAATAGCCATCACTATTGGCACTAGTGTTTTTGTGCATAACTACACAGTTTCCACAGTGTAATATTCCACGATTAGACCTCTTTATTCTTCTTCATGATTCTTTTATTCATAACACCTTATAAAAATTAAAGATTAAAAATATCGAGTCTGCTGGTATAGATGTTGCTATACAACTAGGTAAAGCATGAGTTAGGTAAGGCAATGAGAGGTTTATTTGTACATGCATTTATAATAGCAGGGATTATGGTTGGTGGGTCAAGCTCATTTGCTGTAGCAAAGCAATACTCAAAGCACACGTCTTCTACATCAACTGGGGTTACAGAGGTTTCTTACCTAGGCAGCTCTTATAACGCGTTTTTCCTACCTAATAATGAGGCATATAGTAACGGGGGAGCTATTATCCATTTCTCTCGTAGCGTACAGGTTATGGATACGATGCTAAACCCCGTCTTTATCAATATGTTAGAAAAGAATTACTTGCTATATAGTTTCTATTTCTATGAAACTTACATATATAACACTGAATGGAGAGTTAGGGAGGATAACGACAGCAACGTTGCGGTCTTGGACTATAGCCGCCGAATTGGACCTGATACGATGCTTCTTATAGGCTTCGTGCATAAGCAGAAGCTAAAAAAGAGCAAGATTGCCAAAACTGTCGGGTTAGGTATTCATCACCAATTGACACCGTTAATAGTATGTGGGATAGGTACTGGTGTAGGTATTGACAAAGAATTCACGGACTTCCGTGTCACGGCGGGTATCCAGTTTTCATTCTGATGAAGAATAATCTAAGGAATCGAGTTAACCAGCTATTTTCGCATGAGATAAATAATCCAAATTTCCGCTATCTCCTATCAGAACCTATGGCTTCACTTATATGGTTAAATCCATCTTTGCTTAAAAGATTGAGTATTTCTTCATTGATTCTCTTGACTAGTGAGGGACCATGAAATATTAGCGCTGTGTAAATCTGAACCAAAGATGCGCCTGCTTTAATTCTCCTATAAGCCTCGACTCCTGAATCTATACCTCCAACACTGATAAATAAAGTTTTTCCATAAAGCTCTTTAGCGATCTCGTCAAAGGTATGAAAACTCTTATCTTTGATCGCTCTTCCGCTTATACCTCCAATCTTCTTGGCATTTGGAAGAAGCGTATATTCTACACTCGTATTAGTGGCGATTATCCCAGATGCTCCATATTGAACAGCGATTGAAGATAGACTAACAGCTTCGGAGGCTTCAATATCAGGGGAGATTTTTAGAAAAACAGGTTTTGAGGTGACCTGTTTAGCGATGCTGAAAAGTGATTTAATAAAGACCTCGTTTTGAAGCTCTCTTAAACCGGGCGTGTTGGGAGAGGATATATTTATGACTAAATAGTCACAAAAATCTTTAAATCCCTCGATTAAATTTGTGTAATCTTCTATCGCTTTATCATCTCTAGTCGTTCTGTTTTTCCCTATATTGACACCTATAGGTAAAGTAAACGGATAAACCTTGCGAAGTCTTTTCTGGATAGACACCATTCCATCGTTATTAAATCCCATTGAGTTTTCCAGGCTTTCTTCTTTGGGAAACCTGAAAAGCCTTGGCTTTGGGTTTCCTGATTGAGGTTCTGGTGTTACTGTACCAACTTCCACAAAACCAAAGCCTAACGCGGGCATTGTCTCTATTATAGTCGCATTTTTATCAAAACCCGCTGCTAAACCAACGGGGTTTAGAAATTCTCTCCCAAAGATATTTTGCTTGAGGCTGTGGTTGGTAATAAAGTTTTTTCTTTTGATAAGGCTGAGACAGAAAGGAATATGCTTTGCCTTTCTTAAAACAAATTCTGATACATCATGAGATGATTCCGGGTCTAATTTGAAGAGATATTTTTTTAAAGATTGATAGTGGAACATCTCTCTTTTCATCTAACTTTATAGCTTAATGCTTTATATAAAGCTAACGCATATATCTTTTGCTTAAGAACAACTTCCGAAAGGTAATGGTGTTAACCTGCAGTTTATTATATAGGGAAGCTGTGGATTAAGTCTATTCAAGGAAAATCAAAAC
>JAKEHC010000200.1 GCA_022615255.1 Candidatus Dadabacteria bacterium
CGAAGAAGACCCTTATTTAGTCCGCTCAAAAATGAGGGTAGAACTAAAGGAAATAAAGTTTGGTAGAACTCAACTTACAGGGGCTAATGAGCTTCTTGATTTTTTAAAAGGGATGGGTTTTACCCTGGTAGTAATATCGAATAACGACGGGAAGACGGCAGAGAAATGTGAAGAGGTAGGAATTAGACAATACTTTGATATTATAATCGATTCGACGAATTTGGGCATTGTAAAGCCTGACTCCCGAATATTCAGCTTCGTTCTTGACGAGCTCAATTTATCTAACGATCAGGCAATACATATCGGTGACCTGTACGGCTCTGATGTGATGGGTGCTCTGAACGCCGGCATAGATGCTATATGGCTAAACAACCGCGGGATCAAAAAACTAGACGGCAGTCAGGTCATAGAGTACCAAAGCCTGACTGAGATAAAAAACCTCTTCATCTAGACTTAGATGTCTCCTATCTTCATCATCTTTCACATGCTCTTAATCCAAGTTTATCTTATGCCGTTGAGTGTCTCCGCCATCGCTACTCCTCGCGAATAGCTTCACGTACCCTCTCCACAAGTTCTTGCGGAATCTCTTTCATGCCATGGTCTTTGTTGGCATGTACAGCGCACTTCTCCAAAAGCTCTTCCTCTGTTTCACCACGGACTACAAAGTCACAGTCTACACCAAGATCCCTACAACTGATTACTTTCGCCATTTTTTACCTCCCTTCTTCTCAGGATAGCAATTATTGTACCTTATAAACTAAGCCTTTACTATTACTTTCTTACATCCTTCACTTAATTCTAACCATATTTATCTTAGAAACTAGGTATAATTTCTTAGTGTCATGAAAGGTGAAATCACAGTAATAGGTGCAAGAGAGAATAATTTAAAAAATATAAATGTCTCTATACCCTGGCATAAGTTTACAGTTATAACGGGGCTTAGCGGCTCCGGCAAATCATCCCTCGCCCTCGATACGATTTACTCAGAGGGGCTTAGAAGATACGTTGAATGCCTGTCCACGTATGCGAGGCAGTTTCTTGAGCGAGTTGACCGCCCGGATATGGATGATGTCACAGGGCTTCCTCCCGTGATTGCTATTGAAAGCAGAAACCAGGTAAAGAGCTCTCGCTCTACGGTAGGTACCACCACCGAAATATACGACTACTTAAGGCTTCTTTTTTCAAAGATAGGAAGGATATTCTGCTCTAACTGCAACAAAGAGGTGAAAAGACACTCTCCAGAAAATGTTGCAGAAGAACTCATAGAAAATAATAATGGGAAAAAAGCAATGATTTCCTTCCCTATTAAGGAAGACACCTCATCTCAGGAATTAATGTCTAAAGGATTTGTCAGTTTACTTACAAAGGGAAAGACGCTTGAAGTTGAAGACATAAAGGGATTGCCAGAAGGTGCGGAGGTCATAGTTGATAAAGTAGTAATTAGCAGAGATTCGCTGTCAAGAATCGTTGACTCCATCGAGACTGCATTCGCTGAGAGTAATTATATCAATGTTCATATCTTAGATGGCGATATACTTAAATACTCAAAAGACCTCGAATGCCCATACTGTAAAAAGAAATTTGATGAACTAACCCCTCTTCTCTTCTCTTTTAACAGTCCGAGAGGGGCATGTCCTGCCTGCCGCGGTTTCGGGAACATACTAGATATAGACCCTGATCTGGTTGTTCCTAATCCAGAAAAGAGCCTGGCACAAGGCGCTATCGAACCCCTTACCAAACCATCTCTTAAATACGAGATGAAAGAACTCCTTGAATTCGCACGGAGAAAGGGAATCGATGTAAACACCCCTTTTAAGAAACTCTCTAAGAACTCGCGCGAGTTGATATTCGAGGGCGAAGGAAAATTCCCCGGTGTAAAAGGATACTTCAGATATTTAGAGGAGAAGAACTACAAACTCCATGTTAGGGTGTTTCTAAGCAAATATAGGTCGGCTTTCATATGCGGAGATTGCCAGGGAGGTAGATTAAGACCGGAATCACTCTCAGTAAAGGTTGGTGAAAAAACAATACAAGAACTGGTTGAGATACCCATTAAAGAGCTGAAAAAATTCTTTGAAGCCCTAACCCTGACCGACTATGAGGAGAAAATTGCAAAGGAAATTCTTAAACAGATTAGGTCTAGGATCGATTTTCTGTCTAAAGTAGGATTGGAATACCTTAAACTATCTCGTCTTACTAAAACGCTCTCTGGAGGTGAGGCGCAGAGGGTTGATCTAGCCTGTCAACTCGGAGCCAGCCTTACAGATACACTATATATCATGGATGAACCGTCAATCGGTCTTCACCCAAAAGACATTAACCGGCTGGTTTCGATTATCAAAGAATTAAGGGATAGGAATAATACTGTCCTTGTTGTTGAGCATGATGCTAGTATGATACGCTCCGCCGACCATATAATCGAATTAGGACCCCTCGCAGGGGAAAAGGGCGGTGAGGTTGTGTATCAAGGCTCGATTGACAGGTTCTTGAATAACTCTAATGAGTCCCTTACGAAACGCTACCTGATCCATGAGGATGAGATACCGTTTCCCTCAAAAAGAAGAAAAGGCAAAGGGAGGTATTTAACCGTTATAGGGGCCTCAGAAAACAATCTTAAAGGCATTAATGTTCCATTTCCCCTTGAAACCTTTATATGCGTAACAGGGGTTTCAGGCTCTGGAAAAAGCTCTCTCGTAAACGATGTGCTTTACTCCAGTCTGGCTAGAAGATTTAGAAACGAGGTTGAGAAGGTAGGCAGGTTCAAGGAAATCTCGGGTTTATCCTATCTCTCTGATGTTATTATGCTTGATCAAACGCCTATCGGAAAAAGCTCAAGGTCAAATCCCGCAACATATATAAAGGCTTATGATGAGATTAGAAAGGTTATATCAAGCACATGGGATTCAAAAGCAAAGGGATTTTCCGCTTCACATTTCTCATTCAACGTCCCCGGAGGAAGATGTGAAACCTGCCAGGGGGAGGGAAAGCAGAAGATCGAGATGCATTTTCTCGCCGATGTTTTTATAACCTGCGAAGAGTGCAAAGGAAAGAGATTCAAAAAAGAAGTGCTTGAAGTCAAGTATAAAGGGAAAAACATAGATGAGATACTTAACCTCACAATAAATGAAGCAATCGGGTTTTTCTCAGAAGCCCCGCCTCTCGTTAGAAAGCTAAAGATTCTAGAGGACGTAGGACTCGGTTATTTAAGATTAGGTCAGCCCGCCCCCACCCTTTCGGGCGGGGAGGCACAGAGGATAAAGATAGGGAGAGAGCTTGGAAGAAAGGATGGCAGAGGCATCCTCTACATCCTGGATGAGCCAACTGTAGGACTCCACTCTGAGGATATAAAAAAGTTACTCAGGGTTTTAAATAAATTGGTTGACGCAGGAAATACGGTAATTGTGGTTGAGCACAACCTAGATATTATAAAATCCACTGACTATATGATTGACCTGGGCCCAGAAGGTGGTGAAGAAGGTGGATACGTCGTAGCCCAGGGCACTCCAGAAGAGATCGCCAGGGTCGAAGGCTCATATACAGGCATGTATTTGAGAAAGGTTTTACAGATATGAAACTTATCGCTTAAACACCCTTTTTCCTCCCAAACGATAGCACCCCAATCATATCGCTATGAATAAGCCCATTCGTCGCAAGCGTCTCTTCACCATAGATGTTAAATTCCCTACCTGAAAAATCGGTTATCATGCCACCCGATTCTTTGATGATTAATGAGCCTGCCGCTGTATCCCACGAGTGAAGTCCAAGCTCCCAGAAGCCGTCATATCTCCCCGAGGCTACGTAGCATAAGTCAAGCGCGGCAGAGCCATCCCGCCTCACCGCTTGAGATTTTCTTATAAAATTCTCAAAGTGTCTAAGATTTTCATCTACCATCCATTCATTTTCATGTGTGAAGCCGGTGCAGAGTAGGCTATCGTCTAAAGTACTCGCCTTTGAAACTTCTAATGATTTACCATTCAGGTAAGCGCATCGACCGAGTTCAGCGCTAAAGAATTCTTCTCTAATAGGGTCATACACTATTCCCAATCTTATAATTCCCTCCACCTCCAGCGCAATTGAAACTGCAAAACAAGGATAGGTATGGGCATAGTTGGTTGTGCCATCCAAAGGGTCAATTATCCAGACATGACTGGATTTATTTCTTACTCTCCCAGATTCCTCGGCAAAGATATCATGGGTAGGAAAGTTCGATTTTATGGATTTTATTATGATATCCTCTGAAAGCGTATCCACCTCCGTAACAAGACTGTGTTTAGCCTTATATCTAATATCCTTTACTCTTCCCAGGTTTTCTCTTAAGAGCCGTCCTGCTTCCCTTGCGGCATTCTCAGCAACTTTTAAATAATCCAAATCCACTTCCTTCATATAGACTTCAATATATTCTTTTTTGATAAATAGTATAATGAAAAGCATGCAAGTCAATAAAAGTTTAGTCCTATACATCCTCAATTTCACTTGAACCATAGACATAATTAATTTAAATTTATTTGCATAATTATTAGGGGGTAGATTAAATGAAAATCGCAATTGGAAGCGACGAGCGAACGCATTTAACAGATTTCGTTATAGAGGAATTGGAGAAAAAAGGAATTGAGCTTGAACTTTATGGACCCCTTGCGGGAGACACAATCCAATGGGCGGAAGTTGCCCAAAACGTAGCAGAAAGGGTTGCAAATGGAAAGTGTGAACAAGGAATACTATTTTGCTGGACCGGTACAGGCGTGAGCATGGCAGCGAACAAGGTGCCCGGAATCAGGGCGGCGCTATGTGCCGATGCAGAGACTGCGCGAGGCGCCAGAAAGTGGAATGACGCAAACATACTGGCAATGAGCCTGAGACTTACGTCGCCAATAATAGCTAAGGAGATAATAGACGCCTGGTTTGGCGCCAGCCTCGAAAAGGAAGAAGCTCCCAATGTAGAAAAGGTAAAGGCTATCGAAGAAAAATATAACCGCTAATATTGTCTAATTACTTCTTCGGATTAAGATTATTGTCTATCGCTTGTTTAAAGTTATTATAAGGCTGTGCCCCCTTTATTACCTCTACAATCTTTACGTTCGAATCCTTGGGGTCTGTTATCCCTAGGAAAAAGCTTGGAGTTCCCTTTACGCCTGCCTTCTGTCCTATTTCGATGTCCTTTTTGACCTCATTTGCGTATTTTCCGCTGCTTAGACATTTATCGAACTTAGTCATGTCAAGTTTAAGGTCTTTTGCGTATTTGTTAATGTCATTCGCTTCCAATGCCTTCTGATTTTGAAACAAAAGATCGTGCATCTGCCAGAATTTTCCCTGGTCCCCGGCACAGCTTGCAGCCTCGGCAGCCTTAAATGCGTTTTTATGAAAATCTAGAGGAAAATCGTAGAA
>JAKEHC010000201.1 GCA_022615255.1 Candidatus Dadabacteria bacterium
GTATCTAAAGGACATGGTGGAAACCAATTATGTCCAGTAAAGTTTTTACCAAACCATCAAACTGGAAAGAGGACTTTGCCAACAAACTTCTTCAAATTCTAGACTCTGATGGAGTTATATCCTCCCCTGAGGAGCTTATTGCCTTCGAGTGCGATGGACTTACGGGCTATAGAATAAGACCCATTTGCGTAGTTTTTCCCAGGTCTACAAAAGAGGTTTCAGAAATTATTAAGCTCTGCAATAGAGAGAACGTGCCCTTTGTGCCTAGGGGGGCGGGAACAGGTCTTTCAGGCGGTGCATTGCCTACGGAGGAGGGAGTTGTAATTTCATTATCGCGTATGAACCGTATATTAGAGATCGATATCCCTAATCAGCGTGTCATCGTAGAGCCAGGGGTAGTAAACCTCTGGGTTACAAATGCGATAAGCGGCAGTGGATACTATTATGCCCCCGACCCCTCTAGCCAACTGGTATGCACAATAGGTGGAAATGTCGCGGAGAACTCTGGGGGAGTTCATTGCCTAAAGTACGGGGTTACAAGCAATCACGTTCTAGGCCTTGAAGTGGTTCTACCTGATGGAGATGTTGTGGAGATTGGGGGAAAAACCCTGGACCATCCGGGTTATGACCTTGTAGGATTACTCGTCGGCTCAGAAGGGCTTCTCGGAATTGTAACTAAAGTAACTTTAAGGATACTCAGAAAGCCGGAATCAATAAGAACAGTTCTAGCTGTGTTTGAAAATATTGAAGAGGCAGGTGCATCCGTATCCGGCATTACCGCAAGAGGAATCATTCCAGCTGGAATGGAGATTATGGATAATCTGAGTATCCGTGCTGTAGAAGAAGCCGTCCAAGCTGGATATCCGGTAGATGCGGGAGCCATTCTCTTAATAGAGCTTGATGGGCCTACCGCCGAGGTTGAAGAAGAGATGTCTCTAGTAATGGAGGTGCTTAAAGAAAATAGAGCAAAGGAAATTAGGGTTGCAAAAGACGCCGATGAACGAGCGCTATTTTGGAAAGGGAGAAGAAGCGCCTTCGCCGCAATGGGGCGGATCAGCCCTGATTATTATGTTCAAGACGGTGTTATTCCTCGGACTAGGCTCGCAGAGGTTCTAAGTGATATCGGAAAACTCGGCGCTAAATATGGGCTTCGGGTAGCAAACGTTTTTCACGCAGGCGATGGAAATCTCCATCCTCTAATTCTTTACGATTCTTCTAAAACAGGAGAGCTGGGAAAAGCAGAAGAGCTGGCAGGTGAAATCCTCAAGGTCTGTGTTGATGCGGGCGGAAGTATTACAGGGGAGCATGGTGTTGGATACGATAAAAAGCAATTTATGTCCCTTATGTTTAGTGAGGAGGACCTAGACACCATGCATCTAATACGCTGCGCATTTGATTCAAAGGGACTCTGCAACCCGGGTAAGGTCTTTCCTACACCCCGCTCCTGTGTAGAGGCAGGAGGAAAATCATATAGAACGCATTCAATTGAAAAAGCCGGGTTGGGAGAAAGGTTTTAATTTGTAGGAGTGGCTTGCCGGTTGCCCCTGCGTAAAAGAAACGATGAATTCCCCTCTAGAAGAAATAATCAACATTGTGGGTAGAGAATATACCCTCTCTTTACCAGATGAACTCGAACACTACGAAGTTGACACCAAAAAGCCCAGTCTTGTTGTGTTTCCCGGAACTACAGAAGAAATCTCCGGGATCATGAAAATAGCATCTTCCGCCACTCTCTCAATCACACCTTGGGGAGGGGGGACGAAAATCGGCTTTGGAAGGGAGCCAAGCAAAGTTGATATCATAGTTTGTACGGGACGCCTCAATCGCATCCTAGAACATGAGGCAGGAGACCTCGTAGCGACTGCAGAGTGCGGGACTCAACTAAAGGTGTTTCAAGGAGTTGTTAAGGGGAAAAACCAATTTCTTGCCATTGACCCCCCTCATGAAGAATCTGGAGCAACCCTAGGTGGGATAATCGCCACGAATGATAGCGGACCGAGAAGGCTTCGGTTCGGAACTATGAGAGAGTCACTAATTGGAATTAAGTTTGTTCGCTCGGATGGATATATAGTAAGAGGGGGAGGAAAGGTCGTTAAAAACGTTGCGGGCTATGATTTACCGAAACTCTATGTGGGCTCTTTTGGAACGCTTGGATTAATAGTTGAAGCGACCTTCCGCCTTTATCCAATGCCGGAGAGCTCTGAAACCTGCTTGGTTAGTTTTCCGACCCTTGAGACGTCTCAAGAGCTAGTCCTTTCAATTTTAAACTCCCCTCTCATTCCAACATGCCTTGAGGTTTTAAATCAACGCCCTCTAAGCGCTATATCCGACAAACTAAACCTCAATTTGAAAAAGGATTGGTACGCTATCGCCGTTAGGATAGAAGGCATAGAAAAAGCAGTAAAAGAACAAATCTCTAAATTGAAACTAGTTTCAGGAGATAGCAAAGGAGAAGGGATCTTACTAAAGGGCGACTTTGAAGAAAAACTCTGGCAGGAAATCAGGGAGTTTCCATGGAGAATTTCAGAGAAGAATAGGACGATTTGCAAGGCGGGCGTTCTTATAGCCGATCTTGCAGTGGTTCTTCGAGCCTTAGATGACTTAGAAAAAGAATCCGGGCTCAAGGTTTATGTATCGGGACAAGGGGGCACCGGAGTTTTAATTATTGCTATTGAAGGAGAGATATTATCAATCGTTAAAGCCCTCAAATCCATTCGGGCTTTGGTTAATTCTCTAAAAGGCACTATGGTTATTAAAGAGGCTCCCTCTTCTATAAAATCCCAGGTGGACGTATGGGGTGAGATTGGAACTTCGCATAAGATGATGGAGAGATTGCGAAGCCTTCTCGACCCTTATCGCGTTCTTAATCCAGGCAGATTCGTTTGAGAAAATTAGAACACCTATAATTAATAAAAATACAAAAGCGCAAATCAGTGCCGGCACCTACCTTGACCCCATATGTCAGTGTGCTAAAATCAAGGACAGTCCGCCAGAAACAATTAGGGTTTGAAGGTTTTGGGTGGGCTGGATGATAACCCTGTTATTGAGCCTCAGTTATCTATGATTATCAGGAAATTATCGTTGGGGTTATTTTACATTAAAGCTCTATCGAAACATTAAGCTATAACTGAATATAAAAGGAATACAGCATATGGAAACTAGCTTCAATGGGTTACGCGTGGTGGCATTTGAGAGCCGTCATGCAGAGGGGTTAGAGAAACTCATATCGTATTATGGTGGAGTGCCACAGGTGGCGCCGTCCATGCGCGAGGTGCCTTTATCCGAGGCAACAGAGGCGCTTGTCTTTGCAGAAAAGTTATTCGAAGGCAATTTCGATATTGTCATTCTCCTTACCGGTGTCGGAACGCGCACATTGGCGGAAGTCGTTTCAACCCGATATCCACGCGATCGATTTATCGAGGCTTTAAAGCGCGTCAATATAGTTGCGCGAGGCCCCAAACCAGTCGCGGCGCTTCGCGAGATGGGGCTCAAACCTGACATACTGATTCCTGAACCAAATACATGGCGCGACATTCTTATCACTCTAGACAATTCACTCAAGCTAAAGAACAGTAGAATCGCTGTACAGGAATACGGCGTATCAAACCCCGACCTGTTAGCTGGTCTACGTGAAAGAGGGGCAATGGTTACAGCAGTGCCGATTTATCGCTGGGCTCTGCCTGAGGATATTACTCCCCTTCATAATGCTATCAAAGCCATCGCGTCTTTTGATGCAGACATCTCCCTTTTTACCAACGCACAGCAAGTTCACCATCTCATCCAAGTGGCAACTGACGATGGTTTAAAACAAAAGCTTTACGAAGGCTTTAAGCGCGTCGCTATAGGCTCCATAGGACCAACCACGACGGAGGCGCTAAGAGAGGTCAGCCTAGGCGTTGACTATGAGCCAAACAGCCCAAAGATGGGAAACCTAGTGCGCGAGATGGCGCGACGCGGCGCTGCGCTTGCTCGTAAAAAGCAGATTGCCTTCGCAAACGGAGTAGACACGAACGGTTGGAAGCGCATTGACATGGTTTGGACTAAGGACCAGGCAAGTCAATATGCATCATCAACTACATTAAACTCCGTTTTTATGAAAGCATGCCGCCGCGAGCCAACTGACTATACCCCGATTTGGCTGATGCGTCAGGCTGGAAGGTATATGCGCGAATATAGGGAGCTGCGCGCTAAGGTGCCGTTTATAGAACTCTGCAAGAGCCCTGAACTCGCCGCTGAGGTTACATTAATGGCTGTAGACCACCTGGCAGTTGATGCCGCTATTATATTCACCGATATTCTCGTGATCCTGGAACCCTTGGGCGTGGAGCTGGAATTTTCAAAGGGCGAGGGCCCTGTCATTAAGAAGCCCTTACGCACCATTACGGCGTTAGACACTTTAAGAAATTTCGAACCACATGCACTTGAGTTTGTTTATGATGCCGTCCGAGTCACCCGCCGCGCGCTCGATCCAGATATAGCCCTCATCGGCTTTGCTGGCGCGCCCTTCACAGTAGCCTCCTATGCGATCGAGGGTGGCGGCTCACGCAACTATGAGAATACAAAGGGGCTAATCTACCAAGATTCCGGCGCTTGGCACGCCCTGATGGAGCGGTTGGTAGATGCAACTGCCTCTTATTTGAATGCTCAGATTGTCGCCGGGGCAGATGCGGTGCAGCTCTTCGACAGTTGGGTAGGCTGCCTTTCGCCAGATGACTATCGGGAGTTTGTGGTTCCCCACATGAGTAAGCTTATTCGGAGTCTCAAGCCCGGAGTTCCGGTCATACACTTTGGCACCGATACTTCGTCGTTACTCGAATTGATGAAAGAGGCAGGGGGTGATGTAATAGGACTTGACTGGCGAGTAGACCTACGGGAGGCATGGGCGCGATTAGGACATGACGTAGCAGTCCAGGGCAACCTTGATCCTGTGGCGCTCTTTTCCTCGCCTTCCGAAATTCAACGCCGCGCAAGAAATATCATAGAAAAAGCCGAGAGCCGCCCTGGACATATCTTTAATCTTGGACATGGCATTCTGCCAGGCACGCCTGTTGACCATGTGCTGGCGCTGGTGGATGCAGTGCATGAATATTCAAGCAAATAAAAGATGAATAAAAAACGCTCTTTCTTATTGGGTTTTCTTTTTCTCCTGGTTGTCCCCGCTTTCCAAATTATTACTCAGGAGAAGAAAGAAGAGCCAACATGGGCTCTTGTAACCATTGCAGGTGAGCTGTATGATCGGTTTGATGTCAGTGGTACAGCCACACTCAACGTGGAGCCAGACCATCCATTCAGGTTTCTGGCAGATAAGGACGGGTATAATTCAGCCATCTTCCTCGTACTCAGGCTCGGAAAGAGCTTGGTAAGGATAACTATAGATCGAAACGCCGATCCTAAAGATTATGACAGTAAAAAATTTGACGCACTTACTAAGCAGGGGATTATCGCAGAAGGGTTGCTTGTTGCAAGGAAGCCCAAAGAATGGGGTAGATCAGGAATTCAGCCAGATAAAGTAAGCTTAGCCTTATATCCGATAAGGGGAAAGGTGAGAATTTTTGACCCGGATGTAGACGGACAGCTCGTGCCTAAAGGAAGCCTATATGTTCGAGGAAGGGCTATCCCCGGAAACTATACCCTGGCTGACGGCAAGCCAGCCTTTCTCGCTATAGAGAATAGCAATTATCCCATCTTTTTAACGGGCAATTTGACAGAAGACCAGGCAAATTGGAATGGGATAATCGCTATTGTCGGAAAGCTTGACCCAAGTTTTGATCAGCGAGAGATTCGTATCATCCCGGAGAAAATCGAGCTTATACGCGAGTGACACATTAGTAGATTCAAAGGTAATAGCCTAAGCCCAGCCCGTTAAGTCGCATAACGTACAGTTTCTGATATAAAACCAATTGCGTATGATGAGGCTGTATGATTCTTTAAAGTAGGTTCGTGATCGCCGTTCATGGTTCTACTGTTCGACAAGCTCACAGCTCACCACGAACGGCTTTCCTGAGATACCGAGTTTAAATACCGTTCGCCATGAGCCAAGTCGAATGGTGTGTTAGGAAACTTAAACCCTTAGTGAAATACACCTGACTAAATGCAATTGATATAAGACACAAAGCTATTGGAAATTTTATAATCTCAGACATAGTTGACCCTCTATTAAATCGGGGCACATCCGTTGAATATTGTAGAGACATGCCATGGCATGTCTCTACTGGATTGTGGATCTCCGCTAAATCCTTGCGAGAATGACCGCGTTCTGTTGGCACTTTAAATTATTCTTACCTTGTAATGGTATAATCTCAAACAGAGTTGAGAGGAGTATTTTTCTGTGCAGGAGAAATTCGATGCTATTCTTATGATTGCCTTTGGGGGACCTGAAAAGCCTGAAGATATACGCCCGTTTCTCGCCAACGTAACCAGTGGACGTCCCATCACACAGGAAAGAATTGAAGAAGTTGCTCATCACTACGAGCTAATTGGCGGAAGATCGCCCCTTAATGAGCTAACATTCAGACAGGCAGATAGGTTAGAGAAAAACCTAAAGAATCGCGGATGCGGACTCCCCATCTATGTCGGAATGCGTAACTGGCATCCGCTATTGACAGAGACTGTGCGAAATATGGCAGAGAAAGGGGTGAAAAGGGCGCTAGGCTTGATCATGGCGGCGCACCAGTGTGATGCAAGCTGGCAGAGGTATCAAAGGGATGTGGAAGAAGCTATTGTAAAAACCGGCGTGCAATTGTCTCTAGATTACACTCCGCCGCTTTTTAACCATCCGCTTTTCATCGAAGCCTCCTCCGCCCGGGTAGCCGAGTGCTTTTCGCAAATGCCGCCTGCAGAGCGGGGAGAGGCCGTGCTGGTTTTTACCGCCCATAGTATTCCAACCCTGATGGCAGATGAGTCACCCTACGTCGAGCAACTTATAACCTCCTCGCGCCTTATAGCCAAGCGATTAAATCATGAGAGGTGGTTGCTTGCTTTCCAAAGTCGCAGCGGGCGCCCAACCGACTCATGGCTTGAGCCTGACATATGTGACGTACTTCGCGACCTTGCAGCCAAAGGTGTGCGCTACGCCATCGTTCAACCAATCGGTTTTCTCTGTGATCATGTGGAGGTGCTTTACGATATCGGTATCGAAGCCGCCCTCGCTGCTAAGGAGGTCGGCATCGCATTACTACGCGCAAGGACGGTCAACGACGACCCCAAGTTCATCGAAGCATTGGCTGATGTCGTTGAAAGATATCTGAAGGACGAGACACGATAATCAATTAATGCGCTATGAATAAAAAAGTGACGAGAATGAAATGGTATCATGTATCCTGGATTGTGTATCATGATAATTCTCTTCGTGTAAATTCGTGTACATTTGTGGCTAAATCTTAAATAAAAAAAATGCGCATCATTGTCATTGGTGGTGGTATCTCAGGCTTGAGTGCTGCCAACCGCCTTTTGGAATTACGCTCAGAGAAAAATCTGTCATTTGAGGTCATTTTGCTCGAGGGAAGCGGGCGAGCCGGAGGCACAATCTCTACACGCTACTTAGACGGTTTTCTCATCGAGGAGGGTCCTGACTCATTCATTACTGCCAAGCCCTGGGCGCTTTCTCTATGCAGGCGTATTGGACTCGACTCCGAACTCATTCCGACTAATGAGGCATACCGTAATACATTTGTTGTTCATCAAGGAAGGCTGGTGTCCATACCCGAGGGTTTTTTGATGCTTGCCCCAACTCGATTCCTGCCAGTTTTAAAATCCCCTCTATTTTCTTGGCGCGGCAAATTGCGGATGGCGCTTGACCTGGCGCTACCGCGAGAGAGGAAGAGCGACGACGAAAGCCTTTCCTCATTCATCACCCGTCGACTTGGCCGCGAGGTGCTCGAGCGCCTTGCTCAGCCGCTAATAAGCGGCATATACACAGCAGACCCGGAGAAGCTTAGCTTGCGCGCAACTATGCCCCAATTTCTCGAAATGGAGGAAAAACACGGCAGCGTTATCAAGGGAATGTTATTAGGGAAGCGCGCTAAAAATCGAGATCACTATAAGGAGAGCGGCGCCCGGTACAGCATCTTTGTATCGTTCAAAGAGGGAATGCAAACCCTCGTAGACGCCCTTTCAGCACGCCTGCCAAAAGACGCTCTCAGGCTTAATCAAATCGTGAAGCGGGTTGTAATGACAGCTGAAGGTTGGAGAGTTTTCACCAATGACTGCGCCTGGCTTGATGTTGACGGTATCATAATCGCCACACCTGCATATCAGGCGGCTGCGTTGGTAGAGGGGCTCGACCCATTATTAGCGGAGGATTTGTCTAAGATTCAATACAGTTCATCTGCCGTCATCAATCTTGCTTATAAGA
This sequence comes from Candidatus Dadabacteria bacterium, assembly GCA_022615255.1. GTDB lineage: Bacteria > Desulfobacterota_D > UBA1144 > Nemesobacterales > CSP1-2 > CSP1-2. The sequence continues at coordinate 8,354 of JAKEHC010000201.1, forward strand.
GGAATGAAATATCCCATCCACTCGACGGCTTCGGCTTCGTCGTGCCAATCATAGAAAAGCTCAATGTAATTGCCTGTTCGTTTAGCAGTGTGAAGTTTCCAGGACGCGCCCCAGCAGGAAGCGTGCTGCTTCGCTGTTTTGTAGGAGGAGCATTAAATCCCGAGGTCTATGAACTCGACGATTCCAGGTTGATTAACACGGCACATAAGGAAATTTGCAGCCTGCTGGGGATCAAAGGAGAACCGCTATTTGCCCTTCTTAATCGCCACCCGCAATCAATGCCACAATACCATGTTGGACACCTTAAACATATCGCTCAAATCAACTCCACAGTAAGCAAGCATAAAGGCCTTGCACTCGCAGGTAACGCTTACAATGGTGTTGGCATCCCAGACTGCGTGCGATCAGGTGAAGAAGCGGCGGAAGCACTCCTGAGCCAGATTCTAAGCAAGGATGGCTCTTAAACATCGAGTAGCGGCGATCTTTAGATCGCCAAAATTAAGAATGGATCTAAAGACCTCCGCTACATTAATCCAGCCAGCAAGCCCGTCCAGAGCATCCCCCATCCTAAAAAACGAAGCATTTATCTATTCTTATAACGAAACCGTCTTAATCCCTGCTTAACATATTTTTAATACAAACCTAACATTGATGCCTTTAAATTAATGGTAGTTGAGCCAATTAGACTTAACCGATTATTTAAAAAACTTAACTAACTTTTTACTGCCTTATTATCCTAAAAATATCAAAAAACAAACCTTAATTCTTTATTCCATATTAATAAAATGTCCATAGCTAATACAATTATTGTCTCAGACATCCATCTCGGCTCTGATTTAAGCCGCGCAGGTGAACTGATAGGCGTTCTTGACTCTTTGACCTTTGAGAGGCTGATCCTACTAGGGGATATTTTTGATGACCTCAACTTTAAGAGGCTACGGCGACTCCATTGGGACTTCCTAACTTTTATAAGGCAAATATCCAAACGTAAAGAGGTGGTATGGGTTGAAGGCAACCATGACGAAGGGTTAGTTGAGGTCATCCCTTATCTTTTAGGCGTTAAGGCATGTAAGGAGTATATTTGGGAATACAATGGAAAGGGGTACCTAGCAATACATGGGCATCAATTTGATAATTTTATAATCAATAATGGCAGAATCACTGAAATAGCTTGCTCGATTTACCGATTCGCACAGAGGATAGATACAAAAGGTTTTTACATAAGCAAGTTTCTTAAAAGAAAATCAAAGACATATCTGAGATTATCTGAGAAGGTAGCCGACGACGCTATCAGGTACAGTATTAGTAAAGGCACAGACTATGTTTTTTGCGGTCATATACATCATTCGATGTCCATGAGCGCTGACGGCGTTCACTACTTTAATACCGGGTGTTGGACTGATAGACCGGCTAACTATATATCAATAGGAGAGGAAGGAGTTAGACTACACGATTTTGATTGAGATCTTCGCAGAGCTCACCTCGACTGAGCTCGGCGAAGTCAGTCGAGTGAGATTAGATTGAAGGTTCTATTCGGGGTTCAAGGCACTGGCAATGGGCATGTAAGCCGGGCACGTGAAATTTTAAGGTATTTAATAAGGTATGCCGATGTAGACGTTCTTGTTAGCGGGACGCAGTACAACGTTGATCTTGGATTTGAAATAAAATATAAGCCTCACGGGCTTGCGTTCGCCCTTGGGAAGAGTGGAGGAATTGATTACTGGAAATCAGTCAAAAGCGCCAGGCTATATCAATTCTTCAACGACATAGCTGGATTACCGGTAGATAAATATGATTTAATAATAAGCGACTTTGAACCCATCACAGCATGGGCTTCTAAATTAAAAGGAAGAGCAAGCGTAGCATTATCCCACCAGGCATCTTTCCTCTCACCCAAAACACCCAGACCGAGTAAGAGTAATTACCCCGTAGAGCTTATAATCAGGTGGTATGCCCCTTGTTTAATTCCTATAGGTTTTCATTTTGAGCGATACGACACCTTCATCCATACCCCTGTTATAAGACAGGAGATACGGGAGGCAGACGTCAGTAATAAGGGACACTACACCGTTTACCTGCCCTTCTATGGAGATGATTTTCTAATTGAGCATCTGTCAAAAGTAGATGTTAAATGGGAGGTATTCTCAAACTCCTACAAGGGAAACCCCTATACGGAAGGCAACATAACCGTATGCCCAGTAAGCAATGAAGCTTTTGTGAAAAGCTTTACTTCATGTGAAGGATTACTAACAGGCGCTGGATTTGAAACACCTGCAGAGGCTTTATTCCTAGGGAAAAAACTTATGGTAATTCCAATGAGAGGACAGTACGAACAAGAATGTAACGCCGAAGCACTTCGTAGATTAGGCGTTCCAGTTCTTAAATCAGTAGATTGGGATTCTGATAAGATTCTTAGAGAGTGGATTGATTCAGCATGTATTTATCGTAGAGAATACGTTAACAATTTGCCCGATATAATCGAGTCCATTATAGATATTGCTAAAGAGAAAAAACATCCAAGCTAACTTTTTTATCCCCTTCCCTTCTTTAGAAATCCAAGAAAATAAATTCTAAATATA
>JAKEHC010000202.1 GCA_022615255.1 Candidatus Dadabacteria bacterium
ATCCCCGCCTCTTCCGCTATCACCTTACCACCGGTTAATACAGCTATATCCTCCAGCATTGCCTTCCTTCTGTCCCCAAACCCCGGCGCCTTTACCGCCGCACACTTAAGCGTGCCCCTTATCTTATTCACCACTAGGGTCGCCAATGCCTCCCCCTCTACGTCCTCTGCTACTACTAGTATTGGTTTCCCGCTTCTTGCCACCTCCTCTAATAGAGGAACCAGATCTTTCATGCTCGATACCTTCTTATCATATAAAAGCAAATAAAGATCCTCAAGTTCTACATCCATCTTCTCGGGATTTGTTACGAAATATGGGCTCATATACCCTCTATCAAACTGCATGCCCTCTACCACTTCCATCGTAGTCTCTAAGCTCTTACCCTCCTCTACCGTTATTACCCCGTCCTTCCCTACCTTCTCCATCGCGTCTGCAAGTATATTTCCGGTTGTCTCATCGCCATTTGCGGAAACAGTAGCAACGGAGGCAATCTCTTTTCTACCCTTTACCTGCTTGCTATGCTTTCTTATCTCCTCAACTACAGCCTCCACCGCCTTATCAATGCCCTTCTTAAGCTTCATAGGATCATGACCCGCTGCAACCAATTTTATGCCCTCTCGGAATATAGCCTGAGCAAGCACGGTAGCGGTGGTTGTGCCGTCTCCCGCTACATCGCTTGTCTTTGACGCCACCTCTTTAACCATCTGTGCGCCCATGTTCTCGAATTTGTCTTCAAGCTCTATTTCCTTTGCGACTGTGACGCCGTCTTTTGTAACAACCGGGGCTCCAAAGGTCTTTTCAATCAGAACGTTTCTGCCCCTTGGACCCAACGTCGCCTTAACAGCGTTTGCAAGCATATTTACACCTTTCAAAACAGAAGTCTGCGCTTCTCTACTAAATTTAATATCCTTTGCGGCCATACCAACTACCTCCTTAATTTTATTTTGATTATTAAGCCTTTTCTTGAACTACTGCTAAAACCTCATCTTCTCGAAGTATGAGGTATTCATCACCTTCGATGTTTATTTCTGCACCTCCGTATTTACTAAAAAGGACCCTATCTCCAACCTTGACATCGAGCGGCCGTAACGAGCCGTCTTCAAGGAGCTTCCCCTTACCTACGGACATTACCTTTCCCTCTTGAGGTTTCTCTTTAGCAGTCTCCGGAATTATGATTCCGCCCTTTGTTTTATCTTCAGTATTGAGCCTTTTTACCAGTATTCTATCGTAGAGCGGTTTTACCTTCATTCAAGCCTCCTCCTTATTTTATGGATTTTAACGGGAATTAGCACTCAGAGTATGAAAGCGCCAATCTTGGGAATTAAGATAATCATCCGAAAAATTTTGTCAAGTGCCGATAACCCTAAAATAGCTTTAGCGCTATCGCATATTATGGGCTTTATTTAAGAATCAATATGTGTTGACAAATCTTATAAACTGTGCAATATTAAGAACAGTTTTTAGCCTTAGGAGGTAATTTAATTTGTTAAAGGGTAAAGTAAAATGGTTCAATAGCTCAAAAGGCTTTGGATTTATTGAGCAGGAAGGTGGAGGAAAGGATGTTTTTGTCCACTATAGCGCTATTCAAGGCAAGGGCTATAAGGCGCTGTCCGAGGGTGAGGTCGTTGAATTTGAAGTTGTAGAAGGTCCAAAAGGCCCTCAGGCAAGCAAGGTAATAAAGCTGAACGATAATCAATAGTTACCTCTTCCCAAAAATCCCCAAGTCAATTTAGGTCTATTAAACAAACTTGGGTACTATTTTAGAATGTGCTTTTAAGGACAAGGGTTTTATTGTCTTTCTCACTTGTCCGTGAGCCGTCTATAGTGCTGGTTATATAGAAAGTACCAATAAAAGGCTACGACGACCAGTGCGTGCGTTATTTCGCCTTCTGCGACTAAGCTCATAATATCAGTTGATGGCGTTAGTGAAACCGCTATATCCTCACTCCCCTCAAAACTAGGAGCCTGAACCATTTTCGCATTGGTTGCAAGGTATGTGTAACAGGCATTGTTCTGTATCGCAGGGTTAGGGTTAATCTTTCCAATACACACCCATTCGTTAGATTCATACCCAGTTTCCTCAAGCAGCTCGCGTTTCCCAGCCTCAAGTGGGGACTCACCGTCGTCAACCATGCCGCCGGGTATCTCAAGCGTTATAGACCTTATACCGTGACGATACTGCTCGATCAGGATTATTTCATCATCCGGGGTAATAGCAACCACGTTTACCCAATCGGGTGCCTCTACAACATAGAAATCGTGTTCCTCTCCGGTTGTGGGAGAAAGACTTATATCCTTTCTTGTTGAAAATACCCTGTATGAATTCACATTCTGAGACCTAATGACCTCCCACTTCTTTATCATTATTTGAGCTCCTCTACACAAAACGATGACTAAGAACCAACTAAAGCCTTATATACAAGCCATACGTTTCAGGTTAGTAAATTTCATTATCTCAAAAAATATCTTTCTTCCAAGAGAACTAACTAACTGGGGTTTTGTGCGGTGTCTTAAAACCTCAATTTTATAAGAATAACCTGAATCAACCGATAAGACCTTAGAACCACATTCCTTTTTGTGTGAAAATAAAAGCGTCGATTTTAATTGATAGAACTAATGCATCCAACGGACATCGAAACGATATAACCCTTCCTCGTATGCTATCTTTAATGCCTCCTCATATTCAGCACGTATAGTGCGACGGCCAATATTCTCATATTTTTGGGGAACCTTTAAAACCCTGCCCTCAGGTCTATATTGATCCATGATGTTTATATATGTGTCCCTAGATATCTCGCCTGCGAGGAAGCGGAAAATCTCACGCGTGCCCGCTACTTGGTTTGGCATAACCAAGTGACGAACGAGAACCCCTCGTAACGCTAAACCCTCTTGATCAAATCTAAGCGGACCCACCTGACGGTGCATCTCCCTTATAGCCGCACGTGCAACATCCGGATAATCCTCAGCCGCCATATAATAGAATGAGAGCTTTCTATCCCAGAACTTAAAATCTGGCATATATACATCAACGATGCCATCCATAATCTCAAGTGAATGAAAAGAGTCATAGGCGCTTGTGTTATATACGATTGGCAACCTTAAGCCCATCTCTATAGCCAAAGGAATTGCCTCCATAATTTGCGGAACAATATGCTCTGGAGTTACAAAATTTATGTTGTGGCAACCCTGCTTTTGAAGGGAGATCATAACCCTTGCAAGCTCTGTTGGAGTTGCAATAATCCCATTACCCTCCCAAGATATATCAAAGTTCTGACAGAAAACACATTTCAGATTACAGAATGAGAAGAAAATCGTTCCTGAACCTCGCCAACCTCTTAGACAATCTTCTTCGCCAAAGTGCGGGAATGCGCTTGCTACATAGGCGTAACGGCCGGTTCTACACACAGCGGTTTTATTCTCAAGGCGGTTGATACGACAGTTACGAGGACAAACTTCACACCTCTGTAACACTTGGAGAGCCTGCTCTACCTTCTCTTCTAATATATGTTTGTCGGTTTCGTATGTACGTAGATAAGCTGGCACAAAGCCCTTACGAGGAATGACCCATCTAGGGTTTGAAATATAATTCGGTGCTTTGCCTCCGAATATCTTCCTCATCATAACAGCATCACTTCTAAAAAGTATAATATTTCTCTAGGCTAGTCTCAATATGGGTAAAGTTTTGATTTCTGTATTAAAATAGACAAAATATTAATTATGTAGACGTTGCTAATCACGGATTTTAATTTTCTTCAACTTTTCCCGCGTGCTTTCGGAATACCAAATATCTGCGAACTCAAGGATTGAGTCATGCTCCCTTCTCCTCATTTCTTCCGCTACGTGTTTTCGCAAAAGCATCTTTATATCCCGAAACGCTCGACTGTCCTTACCCGCAAAATTTTGCGCAACCTTCTCTGCTACTTCACGAAGATTATCCTTAGATACCACCTCATCAATCAATCCCAATCCCTTTGCCTCCTCTGCCGAATACATTGAGCCCCCGTAAAGCACTGACTCAGCGCTCCTTTCGCCAATGCAATACTTGAGCATTTGGACACTTCCATGAAAGACGGTCGAGCCAAAGGTTATTTCATTCAAAGAGATCTTTGCCTTTTCTGAAACCATCAACCTATAGTCACAAGCCAGGGCAAGCATGCATCCACCGGCTATAGTGTGACCATTTAATGCCGCAACAACAGGTTTTGGAAACTGAAAAATATAGCTATAAAGATCGGTAAATTTGATAAGAAACTCAGTGAAAGAATCTTTTGAATAACCCAAAAACTCTGGAACATCGAGACCAAAGGAAAAGAAACTTCCTTCGCCAGTTAGAATCACAGCCTTTACATTTTGATCAGTGGCTAATTTTTGAAAACAATCGCCGAGCTCCTCCACCACGATTTCATTTATAGCGTTTACCTTTGGACGGTTAAGAACAATGGTGGCTATGTTTTCATCTGTTGAAAGATGGATAAATTTCATATCTCTCCTATTTTTTCCTTCTAGTTATAATCATCGTTTTTACAGCGCCATTATTATCTCACTAAGAATAATCACTTGCAACAAAAATGTGTACCAGCCGTTCTTGAAAGAAATTTTGGTGTATAGGATACTTTACTTGTTATATTATCAAATGCTCATAAACCAACATTGAGTAGGATATAGTACAGATAAAGTGAAAGGATAATGAATAGAATCATCTTAACCCTCTTAGTTTTAATCTCCAGTTTATCAATATCCTTATTCGTTATTTCCTGCACAAAGCAAGAGGAGGAAAAGAAAGAGGAGATAGTTATTACCGAACCTAAAGAAGAAACCAATCCTATTACAGGAAAAGCCATATATTATGAAAAGTGTGCCAACTGTCATGGTCCTACCGGACATGGAGATGGACCTCAAGCTGATTTTCTTAACCCAAAACCAACGATCCTAAATGACGCTAAGTATATGTCTACGCTCACAGATGAACACATGTTTAAAACCATAAGCGAAGGCGGGTTGGCAGTTGGAAAGTCTAACCTTATGCCACGCTGGAAATTTGTGTTAACAAAGGATGATATTTGGAGCTTAATAGCGTATATTAGACAGAGCCTTTGTAAATGTGAGTATAAAGAAAATTAAAATATATCATGTCTGTAAATACTTCAGATACATCAGAACTAACCTTGTACATGGGAGGATGAAATGATGAGCTTAGTCGTTAGAATCTTGAAAAAAGCCACTCTTATTCTTATCGCTGTTTTCATATTCGGATGCGCCGCCGCCGAGTCCGATTTCACTCCATTTGCTCCGCCTGAGCCCTTAGAGGAAGACATGGATCCAACGAGTGAGTTTCCAGAAGAATCCATGTGAGTAGACGAAGAAGGAGTGATATTGCTTTACTATCGTCCTTGGCATCATATCTCCCATTCAAATTGTATTCTTCCACCATATTATTTGCATAAAGAATCTGTGTCTGCTCAAGGATAGAATTAAATTTACTCTCGCCATTTTCGGTGAAGAGATCAAAATATTTTTGAACATTGTAAACCTTAATGTTAGAATTCTGCTGGGGAAAAAGCGCTATGCTGGAGAGGTGACCGAGCGGCCTAAGGTGCACGCCTGGAAAGCGTGTAGGGGGATAAAACTCCCTCGTGGGTTCGAATCCCACCCTCTCCGCCAGGTATTTGATGTGTAAAAGTGTGCAACAACTTAATGCGTATGGACTCGAATGAAAATATGTAGCATACGAAAAACCGGATACACGATGCAAGATGCAGGATAATATACATCGTGTATCATGAATCATGTATCTTGTATCATCTTATTAGTGTAAATTCGTGTTAATTAGTGGCTAAATGTTAAAACAATAAATTTCCAGCGAGCTAGGTCCCGTACGGCAGGAACTTGTAAACCCCGCCAGGCCTGGAAGGGAGCAACGGTAGCAAGACCTCCTGAGCGTTGCGGCAAACCTAGCTGGCTGGTTTTAAGAGGTTCGCTAAGCTCACTCTAGAGGTGATAGATGTCTTATATAGTGCTCGCTAGAAAATGGAGACCTAAAGCATTTGACGATGTCATAGGTCAGGGGGTTATCACTCAAACACTCAAAAACGCCGTATCCACAGGGAAAATAGCTCACGCCCTCATCTTTTCGGGGCCAAGAGGCGTGGGAAAAACATCCACCGCAAGAATCGTAGCTATGGCCCTTAACTGTGAAAAAGGACCAACTAGCAGTCCTTGCTCTGACTGCGCCATTTGCAGGGAAATATCAGAAGGCAAATCACTAGATGTGATTGAGATTGATGCCGCATCCCACACAGGAGTAGATGACGTAAGAGAAATCATAGAAAACATAAGATATCTGCCCTCTTCCGGGAAAACAAAGGTGTACATAATTGATGAGGCGCACATGCTTTCACAATCGGCATTTAATGCCCTTCTTAAAACACTAGAAGAGCCTCCGCCTCATGTGCTCTTTATCCTGGCAACAACTGAGGTTCATAAAATCCCAGTAACAATTCTATCGCGTTGTCAGAGATACGACTTCAAGAAGGTTCCGACTGGAGATATAAAAGGGAGAATAAAGCTGGTTACCTCTTCTGAAGGGATAAAAATCCCCGAAGAAACGCTTTATTTAATAGCTCAAGAATCTGACGGAAGCCTCCGTGACGCCCTTAGCATAGTGGATCAACTAATAGCAACTTTCGGTGTTGAAGTCAAGCATGATGATGCAACGAGAATTCTCGGCATCTCAGACAAGTCGCTTACAAAATCCATTCTCGAAGCTATCTTGAATAAAAACCCTAAGAAATGCATCGAAACCCTTAATGAGATGAGCGAAAAGGGCGTTAGTCCTAAGAGATTTGCGGAAGATTTATTAAAAGTAATGAGATACTTACTTTTAATAAAAACTTGCGGGAAAGAAATAATCTCTGAGATTTCGGATGATGAGAAAAGCGAGCTAGAAAGCCTGTCCAAAAATGAGAGCGTTGAAACCCTCGAAATCCTTTTCAAACTAATGCTAGAAGCAGCAGAGGATGTACAAAAATCCTTTTACCCTAGAATGACGCTTGAGGTCACCCTTGTAAAACTATCTCTTCTTGAAAGAGTGGTTTCGCTTGACGATATCTTTAATAAAATAGATACGCTTTCAAAGAAAATCAGTAGTGGAAATCAATCCCGACATGAAGCAAATAAGTCACCGGGTAAACCACCGGAAAATGAAGAGGAAACTGTCTATGATATCAACTCACCTTCCGTGACAGGGGTTGAAGCAAGGTCTACAAAGCCTGATGAAAATCAAAGAGACTCGGCTAAAAGCTCTAGCTTAGAGGATTTTATACGATTCGTAAAATCAAAAAAGCCGATTACTGCAACAGGCTTAGAACATGCAGATAGAATAAACCTTGATAACGGTATCTTGAAAATCGAATTTCTTTCTTCATCAATTCATTCCGATCACCTCTTGCATCAAGACGCCCGGGAAAACCTGACTAAGCTCTCCAAGGAATTCTTTGATCAGAACTTAAGAGTTAAGGTTGAGGTACAAGCGTCATCCGTTGACAAGAGCAGTTACCAATCTCTCAAAGAAAAAAGCTCAAAAAGCAAAGATGAAATATATAAAGACCCGATAGTGCAAGAAGTCCTCAAAATTTTTGGAGGTAGAGTAGTTAAAATCAAGCACAATGAAAAGGAGTAAACATTATGAAGTTAGGTGGGAACATTCAAAATATGTTGAAGCAGGCAGAGAAGATAAAAGAACAGATTGAAAAGCTTCAGGCTGAAGCGGGGGAAAAAATAGTTGAAGCCTCATCTGGTGGAGGAATGGTAACTGTAAGCGCAAAGGCTAAGGGTGAAATAATTTCTATAAGAATCGAGCCCGAGATAATAAAGGACGGCGATCTTGAAATGATTCAAGACCTGATAACAGCCGCAATCAACGAAGCGCTTACCAGAGGAAGGGATATGCTTAAGGAAGAGATCTCCAAAGCAGCCTCTGGTTTTGGTCTTCCCCCTGGACTAATTTAGTAATGAGACGCACAGGTTTGCCGCCGCCGATTTCAAGATTGATAGACTCACTCTCAAAGCTTCCTGGAATAGGGGAAAAAAGCGCTACGCGGCTTGCGTTTCATATTTTAAAATTACCTATTCAGTATGCGGAGAGCCTCGCAAAATCAATCACCGATGTTAAGAGTAAGGTAACACTCTGTCCAATGTGTTACAGCTTTACAGAGGAGGCACTCTGCGATATTTGCAAAGACGAAGAGAGAGATGATTCAATAGTCTGTGTCGTAGAAGAACCGGTTGACTTGGTTGCGATCGAAAGAAGTGGGGAGTTCAAGGGGAAATACCACGTTCTTCATGGCGTAATCTCTCCCATAGATGGAATAGGACCTGAAGAATTAAGAATAAAAGAGCTTCTTTCAAGACTAGGCGGAGGAAGGGTAAAAGAAGTGATAGCAGCTACAAACACAAATGTAGAAGGTGAAGCAACAGCACTGTATTTAGCAAAAATCATAAAGCCCTTCGGTATTGAAGTAAGCCGTATAGCGCACGGTATACCTGTTGGCGGTGATATTGAATACATAGATGAGATAACATTAAGTAAAGCATTAAGGGATAGAAAGAGAATATAGCTGTTAATTCTAAGAATGATATTAATAATTTTATCCTATAAAAGCGAGGTGAATAATTATGGTCAGAAAAGGGAAAGCGTTTAACGAACTTAAGGTCGGAGATAAGTTTTCTGAAAGCATTACTATAACCGAAGCTCACATTGTAAAAGCTGCTGGCTTATTCCGTGATTATAACGCCCTGCACACACATGAGCCCAATATGAAGAAATCAAGATTTGGGAAAAGAATCACCCACGGCGCCCTTACCTTCAGTTTAATGGTTGGAGTCTATAGCAACGTTTTTTATGATACGGATATATCCACTGTCGAAGCCTCTATAAAATTCACCGCCCCCATCCACATAAACGACACCATTCATATGGAATGGGAGGTAAAGAGGCTCGACCCAAAACCAAAACTTGATGGAGGCTTAGTCGCCCTCTCAGGAGAAGTAAAAAATCAAAACGGCACAGTTGCAGCAACTACAGAAGCAAAGCTCCTGGTTTCTAATAAGACTATTTTTGAATAAATCCCTAACCCCCAATTTGGGCAACCGTGGTTCGACTGGGCTCACCACAGGCAA
>JAKEHC010000203.1 GCA_022615255.1 Candidatus Dadabacteria bacterium
CTGATGTCTTTGTAGGAGCGCCATCCCTTCAGCATGTAACGACAAGCCCTGGCGTGCCCTATGTGTTGACAAAGGACGATTCTTAGTGAGATAATGGTGTCTGTTTCAAGAATGAAAAGGGTTAAGTTCTTCTTACTCACCATTTTTTGCTTCTTTTACTCGCCATGCTTTTTCCAATCTCCTACCCTTGCTCAGGAGAAATCAGGCGTCGAATACAAGGAATGGGGGGAGTTGTCCCAGGAGGAAAAAGACGATTTGCGAGAAAGGTGGACAGAAGAAAAAACAAATAAGGTTATAGAGGCACTTAAAGAGGGAAAGGCTTTACCTGAGTTCGTGAATAAAATGCCGGTGTCTGAAGAAGAAATTAAAAGACTTGAAAGCCTTGAATTCAGTCTGGACAAAGCAAAAAATTATGATCTCAGAGGAATTCCACTCGATGATCAGGATTTGAAGAAGGTCAATTTGCCTTTCGTGAATTTGGAAGGAGCCAAACTTAGTGGAACAAATCTTGAGGGAGCCGACCTATTCGAAGCCAATCTTCAAGGAGCCGACCTTAGTAGAGCTAGACTTCACAAAGCCGATCTCAGTAGAGCTAAACTTCAAGGAACCGACCTAAGTAAAGCACACCTTGAAGGTGCCGATCTAGGTGGAGCAGATCTTCGAGGTGCGAACCTTGTTGAAGCTAACCTTCTAAGGGCAAACCTTTTTGAAGCCAATCTTCAAGAAGCAAACCTCAGTTATGCCAATCTAGAAGAAGCCATCCTCTCCGGAGCTAATTTGGAAGACACCGACCTCTTTTATGCGGATTTTAATTGGACTTACCTTTGGCGAGCCAACTTTGGACAGGCAAAGGATATTAGATATGTTGTATGGGGAGGTAAGAGGAGTTTCAGAATTACTGAAGAGGATTTAGGAGACCTGAAAGCAGAAAGGGTTCCCAAAGAGATTATTAATAAGTTGGAATCCATTAAGAATAAAGAGTTTGAAGACGAGGATAAATTTATAGAAGCCCTTAAACAAACGATCGGGGATGAAGGGACTAAACAATATGAGTCGTTGATTTTGAGTTATGCGCTAGCCAGTCAAGAGAGTCAGTCATTTTATATAGGTGAAGAAAAAGCAATGAACTTTAAGGAGGATTTTCAGAATGCAGAAATAACATATCGTGATTTAAGTATTGCTTATGAACAAGAGAGTTTAGGTGAGATAGCTAAACAATTCAGTTATCGTGAAAATGAGGCAGAAACTAAAGGTTCACCTTTGCCTTCGCGAATCTTACGAATCGTATTTCTTAAATGGGCATATGGCTATGGATCAAGACCCATCTGGCTATTCTGGTATTCTCTCGGTGTGATTGGAGCGTTCACGATATTATTTGCTCTACTAAATTTGCTCCCAAAAACGAGATCAGGTATCTACAGAGTCCGTAAGAAGGAAGAGGAAGAGGACGAGGACGAATATTATGAAGAAGAAGATAAAAAGAATGAAGAACACCTCTCCTTCCAAAAGGGGTGGATTTTTATCGAATGTTTCTACTTCAGCCTTTTTTCCTTTGCCACATTTGGTTTTGATATACTACAGCCAAGGCAATGGCTTGAATTCTTCCGGCTGAAACCCGTTAAATATAAACCCGTTGGCTGGGCACGGATATTTGTCGGTATTGAGGCTGCGTTCGGTATCTACGTTATAGCCCTGATACTTATGTCTGTATTGGGTTATTTATGAAGCCAAGGCTAAACAAACTACTTTAACGTAAATTATAGCTGCTATTTTAGTGTCTATACAAAGGGAAGATATTCTCCTCCTTCATGGAAAATGAAAATGTCATATGCCTGTGTAGCGGAGGGTTTACCCTACACGTTTTTTATGTGGCGGCCTAAAGGTCGCCGCTACATCTATAATTCTATAGCGTAGCTTGATGTAATAAGAGCTTAACTCAATAGTTTACCCTCCACTTTTTTATATGGCGACCTAAAGGTCGCCGCTAAAAAGTAGGGCTCTTGATTAAGAAAGACCATAGTTGTATAGTAACTGCACAATTTCGTGTGCTAGAGGATAAGAACCTTTCGAATTATGAGGCTATTATGGATAAGGCATGGATAGGTGTGGTGGTGACGATGATATTCAGTATAGTGGGTGTGATCGGAGATTATTTCTTAAAACTTGCCAGCAACTACGATAACCCAATGAAATCTGGATGGTTTTATATAGGATTTGCCCTATATGCCTCTACAGCTTTTGGCTGGGTTTTTGTAATGAGGTATCTGAAATTGGCTACGATCGGTGTTTTATATTCCGTTACTATAATTTTGCTTTTGTCGGTTGTCGGTTTTGTGTTTTTCAAAGAAGCTTTAAGTCCATATGAGATTGTTGGGATTGTTCTTGCCATAGCCTCTCTGGTTTTGTTAGCACGTTTTGCATAGTAGTAGGAAGCTCAATACCCCATCTTTAAGCATATTCTTTACATTTGTAAGCTTATATTCTTTTCGCGGCTGGATACATGAGACAAAACATATGAGATAAAGCATGTGAGATAAAGTTAGAAGCATTTCACATATTAAAACACATGAGATACCTTATAAATTTATCTCTTGTGCTAAAGTAAACAATATCTCACGTATCTGGAAGCCGTTCCTACGGTAGAGACATGCCATGGCATGTCTCTACATTATTACGAATAAATTCGTGCATACAATTCTACCTAGGGAATGGGCACGTGCAAGGTGGCCATACACATAAATCTATACATTAGCCCAATCCCCTATGTCTAATCGCCCTATTGACTTAGTTTTTTAAATATTATTTAATACAGATAATGGGGTTCAAATTATACGTATGCAATTAGCGCTTGACATTGGTTAACTATTAAAAACTTTTATAAATCCTTTCAGAGAATTAAGGCGTCTAATAAGCTATGACAACAGGAAAAAATTGCTGGTTATCAGCAGTGATTATCAACAAAACAAGAGGAGGTATTGGATCATGAAACGAACAATCGCGATTATTGTGATATTAGTTATTATTGTTCTTGCTTGGTATTTATTTCGCCCGGAGAAACTATTCATAAGTGAGACTGTTATGGAAGAGTTCCCTGAAACTGCTCCGCAAGGTGAGATGGCTCCATCGGCAGACTCGCCGGTACTTTTGGTGGCGGGTAACTTCCATGGCGTCGCTCACGATACAAAAGGCACTGCAACTATATATCAGCTCCCGGATGGGAAGAAGGTTCTCCGCCTTACGGGGTTTGAAACCTCAAATGGCCCTGATGTGCGTGTGTATCTTGTCGCTGCTAGTGATGCAAATGACAATGATACGGTTAAACAGGCTGGCTTTGTGGAGCTGGGCTCACTAAAGGGGAACGTCGGCGATCAGAACTACGATGTGCCCAGCGATGTAGACCTCGATAAATATAGGGCTGTCACAATCTGGTGTAAGCGCTTTGGTGTTAATTTTGGCACAGCTCCACTAGTAGCTCAGCAGAATTAAGGGGGTGATTGCATGTCCAATGAAACCCAATATGATGTGATTATCATAGGATCAGGAGCCGGAGGCGGGACTCTGGCTTATCATCTGGCTCCGTCAGGTAAGCGCATCTTATTGCTTGAGAGGGGTGACTACGTGCCACGTGAGAAGGACAACTGGGACCCGCGTCCTGTCAACGTAGAAGGAAAGTATCAAACCAAGGAGGTGTGGCGTGATAAGGATGGGAAGCCGCTACATCCCCATACGAATTACTACGTTGGAGGAAATACGAAATTTTATGGCGCGGCACTATTCCGCCTGCGTAAGGAGGACTACGGAGAAATTAAACATCGGGGTGGAGTCTCGCCTGCTTGGCCTATAGGCTACGATGAGATGGAGCCTTATTACACTAAAGCAGAGCATTTATATCAAGTCCATGGCGAGCGCGGGGTTGATCCCACCGAGCCGCCTGCAAGTGCTCCCTATCTCTACCCACCAGTCAGCCACGAACCTCGTATCCAACAGTTGAGCGATGACTTTGCACGTCTGGGACTCCGTCCGTTTCATACACCCCTCGGCGTCATGCTGGATGAGAAGAACATGCATAAAAGCCGCTGCATCCGCTGTAACACCTGTGATGGCTTTCCTTGTCTGGTATATGCAAAGTCGGATGCGCAAGTGGTTTGTGTGGACCCTGCACTTGAGCACAAGAACGTAACGCTCTTGAGAAACGCATATGTTTCCCGTATGGAAACGGGTGCCTCTGGACGGGAAGTAACCAAGGTACATGTAGAGCGAAATGGCTCAAAAGAGACCTATTCAGGAAGCATTGTCGTTGTCTCCTGCGGCGCGATAAATTCTGCGGCGTTACTCCTACGTTCTGCAAACGACAAGCACCCTAAGGGGCTAGCGAATAGCTCAGATATTGTCGGTCGTCACTATATGGGTCACGTTAACTCTGTGCTCATGGCAATCTCAAAGTGCCCCAATCCTACGATTTTTCAAAAGTCCCTATCAGTAAACGACTTCTATCTCGGCTCGAAGGAATGGGAATACCCTATGGGTCATATCTCCTTTGTTGGTAAGCTGGATGCGATAACTCTCAAAGCAGGAGCACCAGCAATAGCCCCGGGTTGGACTCTTGAGCTTATGGCTACACACTCTCTTGACTTCTGGCTTACATCTGAGGACCTGCCTGACCCGGAAAACCGTGTCACGCTTGACCGGGAAGGGAATACGGTTCTTTCCTATAAACCGAATAACGAAGAGGGGCACAAGCGTCTTATTAAGAAGCTAGAAAGCTTGATGAAGCAGCAGACAAAGTGCCCAATTCATGGACATGAGTGCCACCAGGGTATTTTCTCACGTAATCTATTCATAGGGCAGCGCATCCCACTTGCGGGTGTGGCGCACCAGAACGGTACTATCCGTTTTGGTCGTGATCCAAAGACCTCGGCGTTGGATGCGAACTGCAAGGCGCATGACCTGGATAATCTCTATGTTGTTGACGCCAGCTTCTTTCCATCAAGCGGTGCAGTGAATCCAGCACTCACGATAATGGCAAACGCACTGCGCGTCGGTGATCATCTGATAGAGCGCTTGAGATGAGAGGATAGGATAAATATTGAGGGTCAACATGAAGCTTAGACGGGTGTTTCTTCCAATTTGGTTTTTCCTTGTACTAGGCTTATTGGTACAAACTGCTGCCGCGCAGAAGCCTAG
Organism: Candidatus Dadabacteria bacterium; assembly: GCA_022615255.1. Lineage (GTDB taxonomy): Bacteria > Desulfobacterota_D > UBA1144 > Nemesobacterales > CSP1-2 > CSP1-2. The sequence continues at coordinate 5,185 of JAKEHC010000203.1, forward strand.
TCAAAAGCACTCTGTTAAGGCTCTTGATGCTATAAGCATGACTGTTTCAAATATAGATCGCTCGGTAGATTTTTATTCTAATGTGTTATCCTTCAAAAAAGTTTCGGATATCATAGTTGAGGGTGATGAATATGATGAACTTCTTGGCGTGTCAGAGCTTAAGATACGTGTGGTACGCATGCAGCTCGGCGATGAATTTATTAACTTAATCCAATACATTGAGCCCTCGGATGGCAAGCCGATACCAGTTGATTCACGGAGTAATGACTTATGGTTTCAACATTTCGCCATTGTTGTAAAAGATATGGATAAAGCCTATGAGCTACTTCGTAAATACAAAGTCAGTCAGATTTCTACTACTCCTCAGACAATCCCGAAATCAAACAAGGCGGCGGCTGGCATAAGTGCATTCAAGTTTAAAGATCCGGATGGCCACCCACTCGAGCTTTTATGGTTTCCTCCTGGAAAGGGCGATCCGAGGTGGCACAGCCCGACTGATAAGCTATTTCTGGGAATCGATCATACTGCAATCGGAATAGGCGACACGAAGGCGAGCCTCAAGTTTTATAGGGATCTACTTGGTATGAGCCTAGCAGGCGGGAGCCTTAACGCAGGGAAGGAGCAGGAGCAACTGGATAATGTGCCCGGCGCTGTGGTTCGTATCACGGCTCTGAGACCCTCTTCAAACTCCGTTGGCATTGAATTTTTGGAGTACGAGACGCCGTCAGACGGGAGGGCTTTACCACTGGATGCTAAGGCGAACGACGTTTCACACTGGCAAACGGTTTTGATGGTAGACAACGTTGATGCGACAGAGAAGTGGTTACGGAATAACAATGTCCGATTCGTTTCTGATCGAGTGAGCATTCTAATGGACAACAGGCTCGGTTTTAAGAGTGGAATTAAGGTTCTTGATCCTGATGGTCATGCGATATTAATTGTGGAAGAATAATTTATTAATAAGGAAATAATACTATGGATGGAGCACGACCGGTTTTTATTCCTGTAATCCTTGGCACACCAAGGCAGGGTCGTATGAGTGAGCACGTAGCCAGGTTTGTTCTGGGGGAAGTTTCAAAGAGAGAGGGTGTAGAAACAGAGTTAATTGACATTCGCAATATATCAATTCCGGTAACAGACGCAGGAGAGAACGTTAAAGAGGCTAAGCTTTCCGAGACCATTATGCGCGCCGATGCGCTTGTTATCGTAGTGCCCGAATACAATCATGGCTACCCGGGGCTTCTTAAGCACGTTTTAGACACAAACCTTAAAGAATACATACACAAGGCTGTTGGCATATGCGGTGTTTCAGCGGGTGGCTTTGGCGGAACCAGGGTTATACAAAACCTACTGCCTGTTATGAGGGAGCTGGGTCTTGTCACAATATTCTGGGATGGAAACTTCTCAAGCGTCCAAAATATATTCGATACATCCGGCAACCTAGTTGATCAGGCGTATATCAAGCGTATTGATAAGTTCCTTAAGGAACTAATCTGGATGGCGAAGGTTCTTAGATACGGACGGGAAAAAGTACCCTTGGAATAGAAGGAGGGAGGAATGTCAAAAGGCGATCAGTCAAAGGGTGTCAAGATGATTTGCCCTTCTTGCGGGGTGGAGATGAACTACCATGCCGATAAGCTTGATTATACCGCTGCCTTAACAGAGCCGAATAAGATAGATCCTGAACTGGGTGGCATCCTTGACGAAGTGCATACATGCCCTAAGTGTGGAAGAACGGATGTACGTAAAACTGATTAGAATATAATCGAAAATAAGGAATTTAGGGCGTATTTTTCAATGAAGAATGGTTACTAAGCGGTAGAGCAAAATATCAAGGAGGGATTAATTATGGGAAGGCAAAAGGAGTCAAGCCCTAAGAGGCGGGGTGGAAAGCCAAAGCTGGATGATAAGGCACTATATGAAATGATCGAGAAAAAGGCTTACGAGTTATATGAAGAGAGGGGAGGGGAACATGGCAAGGAAATGGATGATTGGCTTGAGGCTGAGAGAATCGTATTGGGAAAGAAAAAAGGGAAATGAAGAAGCCAGAAGTCAGAATTTATAATAAGGAAGGGAGAGCTATTGTCATTCTGACTCCTGACTTTTAGATTCTAACTTTGATTCAAAACTAGTGAGATTATCTTATGAGCACAAATGGAAGAAAGGAGATTTTGATTCTGGGTGGCGGGTTTGGCGGTCTTTATGTGGCACTAGATCTAGAGAAGACACTTGCCAGCGACTCAAGCGTTAATATAACGCTTATAAATAGAGAAAACTTCTTTTTGTTTACACCGATGTTACACGAGGTAGCGGCAAGCGATCTAGATATTACAAACATCGTAAACCCTGTTAGAAAGCTACTGAGTAAAGTGAAGTTTTTTGAGGGCGACATCGAGTTGATAAACCTCGAAAAGAGGCAGGTAACCGTATCGCATGGCTCAGATCATCATCATCACGAGCTGAACTATGATTATGTGGTAATCGCACTCGGCTCAATTACAAATTTTTATAATCTTCCGGGTCTAGAGGAGCGGGCGCTCACTATGAAATCCCTGGGGGACGCGATTGAGTTACGCAATCGCTTGATTGCTAATCTTGAGGAGGCTGACACCGAGTGTGCGTGTGATATTCGTGATGTTTTACTTACATTCGTGGTGGCTGGCGGAGGATTTGCAGGTGTAGAAACCATCGCTTCAATAAATGATTTTATTCGTGATGTAGTCAAGTTCTATCCAAATATTAGTGAGGATCTGTTTAGGGTGGTGCTTGTGCATCCAGGTCTGGTGATTTTACCTGAACTCGGCGAAAAACTAGGTAAATACGCACAGAAGAAGTTAGCTGAACGAAAGGTGGAGATAAGGGTCAATACCAAGGTCACAGGGGTTACACAAAATAGCGTGCTACTCAGTGACGGCACCGTGATTAAGACGAACACAGTTATATGGACTGCCGGGACCTCTCCCAATCCGCTTCTGGATACGATTCCATGTAAAAAGGAGCGAGGGCGGTTGATAGTAAACGAATACCTTGAAACGCCTGAATGGCAGGGTGTTTGGGCGTTAGGAGACTGTGCTCTGGTTCCTGATCGGAAGACTGGTAACTATTATCCACCTACTGCACAACATGCGTTACGCGAGGGTAGAATCGTCGCCCAAAATATAAGAGCTGAAATACGAGGGGGTAAGAAAAAGCTGTTCACTTTCTCAACTATAGGGCAACTGGCAGCAATTGGAAGGCGCACTGGCGTGGCTAACATTATGGGTATCAATTTCTCTGGCTTTATTGCATGGTGGCTATGGCGGACGATATATCTTAGCAAGTTGCCTAGGTTTGAAAAGAAGCTCCGCGTTATGCTGGATTGGACATTGGATATTCTTTTCTCAAAGGATCTTGTTCAATTTATAACGTTTCGCGCACCCACAATTTCCCATACTAAAGATGAGTTGAGTGTACCTTCAAAGACTTCCCCATAAATGGGTGTTGATGGCTTAAAGCAAAATTGAAAAGTATAAGTTACTATATTTGTTTAAAAATTTATAAGTTATCTAAAATTAGGTTTTTTGAAACCGCTTTTAAAGAGAAAACGTCTAATAGTGACAATGATGCTTTAAAGTAAGGGAAACGTAGGAGGGTACTTAAATGAAGGCAATTGCTGTTATCCCTGGTAAACCCAACTCTGTTCATTTACGCGATGTCCCAAAACCGAAGCTGACGGATGTGCCTGAAGGACGCGGCGTGCTTGTTAAGATTCTACGGGTTGGAGTAGATGGGACTGATAAAGAAATAAACGCTGCTGAGTACGGAGCGCCACCCACGGGTGATGATTATCTTATTCTCGGGCATGAGTCTTTTGGAATAGTCGAGCAGGTTGGACCAAACGTTACGGAGTTACAATCCGGGGATTACGTTGTTGCCACTGTGCGCCGTCCAGGTAATTCCCCCTATGATCGTATTGGCATGTATGATATGACTACCGATGATGTTTACTTTGAGAGGGGTATAAATCTTCGTCATGGCTACCTGACCGAATACTACGTAGATGCTCCGGAATATATAATTAAGGTGCCACAAGGATTAAAAGAGGTAGGGGTTCTTCTCGAGCCTACAAGCGTGATTGAAAAGGGAATATTTCAGGCTTATGAGATTCAGAGACGGCTGAGATTATGGCATCCAAGGCGGGCTGCAGTGCTTGGAGCAGGAACGATTGGGCTGTTAGCGACTATGGCTCTTCGCCTGAGAGGGCTTGAGGTCTGCGCGCTCGGATTAACGAAGCCACCATACCTAAATTCGGATCTCATTGGAGAAATCGGTGGGTGCTATCATAGCACAAAGGATGTCTCACTTACAGAGTCTACGAAGGAGCACGGTCCTTATGATCTTATTTTTGAGGCTACGGGATATTCTCCTATCGTCTTTGAAGCTATGAACGTACTCGGGAAAAACGGGGTGTTGGTTCTCTCAAGCGTGACAGGCGGCGGTCGAAGCATAGAGGTGCCCGCAGATAAGATAAATCTGGGTTTTGTGCTTGGGAACAAGGTTGTGGTCGGCACTGTAAACGCTAATCGTGATTATTTTGAGATAGGGGTAAAGGATTTTTCTCAAGCGGAGCTACAGTGGCCGGGATGGTTACCAAAATTCCTTACCAATCCTGTAAAAGGACTTGAAAATTATCAGGAATTAATAACGTCACTTACTGAAGTAAAAGGAGCTATTAAGGTTTTTTGCGAGGTTGCGCCGTTATCGTGACCCGTGATTGGTGATTCTATACTCGATTCACAATCCATGAATCACGATTCACCAGACTCGAACTAAGGAGGGAAAAACATGACACATGAAGAGATAAGATTACAAGAGGATAGCGAACGGAAGGCTTATTGGAAACGGTGGGGACCCTATTTAAGTGAACGGCAATGGGGAACAGTTAGGGAGGACTATAGCCCTTATGGCACAGCCTGGGACTATTTTACACATGATCAATCCCGTTCCAGAGCCTATAGGTGGGGCGAAGATGGCATTGCTGGGATTTCCGACAATCATCAGAGGCTTTGTTTCGCAATCGCTCTTTGGAACGGAAATGATCCTATTCTTAAAGAGAGGCTCTTTGGCTTGACAGGGAATGAAGGCAATCATGGAGAGGATGTTAAGGAATACTACTTTTATTTAGACAA
>JAKEHC010000204.1 GCA_022615255.1 Candidatus Dadabacteria bacterium
AACTCATTGTATTCATAATAAATTATTATAATGTTAATTTCGCATTTGCGAAGAGAAACCCTTGACAAAAAAATTATCGTGACTATATTAATATTAACTTAAACCAGGAGGTAGATTCAAATGGCAGAAAAAAGAGAGAAAGAAGAGGTAAAAGTCTCTGATTTTACAGAGAACTTTAAAAGCCTTGCAGGCTTAGTCAGAGAAAATTATCTTGCAAACCTAAAGCTCTTCCTTTCCTTATGGGAAGATAATATTAAGTTTGCAAATGCCCAGTTCGAGCAAAACCTATTAACCCAAAAAGGGTATGCGGACCAGTTAAAGGGTATTCTTGAGATGTTCTCAGGGCAAACCGCTGGGATTCTGGAACGGGAGTCAACAAAAGGCATTTGACGGCACTGTTGAGCGCATATCAGGTATTCAGAAGCAATATGTAAATCTAGTAAGAAATGCCTCTGAGAAGTTCACAAAGGAGACTGCTAGTCTTAGCCAGAAAACAGCCGATAAGGCTTTTTCATTCTTTGAGGAATATCTTAACCTTTTAAAAGTCTAAGAGTTATATACTCATTGTGAATTGTAAGGACACACCCTTGACTCTGAGCGTGTCTTAGCTTAACAGGTATAACCTACTGCACTTAGATAACGTAATTGTTTAGAGATTACGTAACTGCTTAGCCTACAAATTAATCTAAAACGGCTATTAAATTAGCCCTTCTAGACTTGATCTAAGCCAAGCATTAATGAAATCCCCGGTTATTTATAGGCAAAGAAAAGAAGAGGTATTGCTTACTTTTTGGACCGGCTTTAGTAAGTTCCCAGGTTTGGATTAATGAGATTCCTGTAAGGTTCAGTTATTAAGGTAACTATAGTAACAAACCCTAAAGTTGCTAAGTCTCAATTATTTAATTATTATGTTATGCACTAATCTTAAGGAAGGTGGCGGATGCCTGAAATAAACAAGGATGAGGAACCATACTATTTTAATTATTTTAGGAAATTATACGAATCATGGGAAAGGTCAATGTCCAAGGCCATGGAGGTCTGGTTAAAAAATCCGATATTCGCACACAACGCAGAAAAGGCGATTGAGAAATCAATAGAGTTTAAGGGGTATATATATGAAATAATGGAGCGGACCCTAAAACACAGGTTTATCCCAACAAGACACGAGATGAATAAGTTAGTGAAGTCTCTTGACGACCTTGAAATTAAAATAAACAAGGTCGAAGAGAAAATAAATGAAACCAAAAGCACTACGAGCTCAACTATTAAACCCAAGAAAAGAAGCTTAAAGAAAGGGGGTAAAAAAAATGAGTCAAGAAAAGTTTGACCAGATAGATTATTATAAAAAGTTTTATGAAGTATGGGAAAAGACAATGTATGAAGCCTTTGAAATGTGGTCTAAGAGTCCGCTTCTTAATAAAAGCGAATCTGGCGGCAATGACGAGACAATAGACTTCGATCCGTCTTCACATTACAAAAAGTTTTACGAAACCTGGGAAAGGACTATGTCCGAGGCATTGGAGATGTGGCTTAAAAGCCCACTTTTCGCCTCAAGCGCCGGGAAAATAATGGAGAGATCATCAGAACTTAAAAAGTACCTGGATGAAGTTATGGAGAAAAGCTTGAAGAATATGCATTTCCCTACAAAGGGTGATATAGATAAGATTCTAGCCTCACTTAACAACCTTGAAGCCAAGATTAACGATCTTGGGGATAAGGTTGATGAAATAAACAAGGCGGGACGTTCTTCTACCAAGAGGTCCAGCACCAGGTAATCAGTTCATATTTGATTATCATGTTTGTATTTTTTATAAAAACAAAACCCGTATCAATCAATGTCCAAAGAACCTTATAAAACCAGCAGGTACAGATACAGGATTGCATTCATTCTGATTGATGCTAATATTAAAAATTAGGAGGCTGAAATAGAATGACGACGAATTACATTGAATCTCTGATGCAGCAAGCGGAAAAGATGAAAGAAAAGTTCATGAAGGGGGTGGAATTAGCTTTAACGAACCCCCCGGAAGTTAAATTAGGGATAACACCTCATGAAGTTGTCTTTACAGAGAACAAACTTAGGCTTCTTCATTACCATCCGGTAGTAGAAAAAACCAAACCTGTCCCTCTCATTATGGTCTTTGCACTGGTAAATCGTCCCTATATACTTGACCTAAAACCCGGAAAGAGCGTTGTTGAAGTACTTCTAAAAAAGGGAATAGACATATATCTTATTGATTGGGGGATCCCGGGGGATGAAGACAAAAATCTAGACCTTAACCATTACATAAATCGTTATATAAAAAAGGTAGTAGAGAAGGTAAAGAAGGTCTCAGGTTCAGACAAGGTAAGCCTTCTTGGGTACTGTATGGGTGGCACTATGTCAGCAATGTATACCGCCCTTTATCCCGAGGATGTGAAGAATCTAATTCTTATGACAGCAGGGATTGATTACAATGTCGATGGCGGGATGTTAAACCTCTGGAGTGATAAGGCTAATTTTGATGTTGACAAGTTCGTCGATGCATACGGAAATGTGCCTCCTGAATTTTTACAGACAGGGTTTCTGATAATGAAACCGATACAGAATATGGTTTCTAAATATATAAGCTTTTATGAAAACATTGAAAATGAAGATTTTGTTGAAAACTTCGTTGCGATGGAAAAATGGGTAAATGATAACATCCCGGTAACAGGCGAGGTCTTTAGGGAATTTATAAAATACTGCTATCAAGAAAACCAGCTTGTAGAAAATAAACTCAGAATCAACGGAAAGGTTGTTGAGCTGAAAAAAATCAGTTGCCCCGTACTAAATCTTATTGCGGAACACGACCATCTTGTACCTCCTGCATCTAGCGTGGTCTTCAACGATCTAACATCGAGTAAGGATAAAGAAACGATTGTTTACCCAACTGGGCACATAGGGCTTTCCGTTAGTAGCAAGTCTTTAAAAGATCTCTGGCCAAGGGCTGCTGATTGGTTATTAACAAGGTCTAAATGAATTCTACTGAATTATCCGGAGTTGAGGTTTCTAAATTACTTTAGAACGATTTCAAAAATTGGGAAGATAGAATAACTTTAATATAAGGCAGCAAGTCTTATTCCAAAAAATTTGGCGGTAAACGTAGCCTATCACCTTTTCTTTTCCACATAATCTGTCAAAATATATCCATCAAGATACTAAACAACAGAGATAAAGAACCATCATTCAGAAAATCCTTTCAAAACTTATGTTTTTTCTACTTGACTTTGATTAAAAGCCTTGATATAAATGTTGATAACAAATAACACCATAAGGAGACTACCATGGCTGTAGCAAGAATATCAGAGGTGATAGGGTCATCTACCAAAGGCTGGGAGGATGCAGCCCAGAACGCACTAAAAAGAGCAAACAAGACTCTACGCGGGCTAACCGGTATCGAGATTACCAAGATGAATGCTCATATCGAAAAAGGAAAAATCACTGAATACAGAACCCACATCAAAATAACATTTATACTAGAGGAATAGTTTTTTAAACTTTATTGTCAAGGAATAGGATATATCAGATACCCGAAGTCGGTTTTTTATTGCCAGAAAGTGAGTTAATATCATGAAAGCACGTGAAATCATGAGCATGGATATTCTATCCGTTGATGAAAATACATCCGTAAAGGAAGCGGCACAAATAATGGCAAAACATGAGATAGGCGCCCTTATCATTCAAACCCCTAAGCCGACTTTGAGTATATTTACTCAAAATGATCTTTTAGTTAGGGTAGTCGCAGAGGGAAAAGACCCTGAAAAAACAAAAATAAGCGACGTTATGACAGAAAGTGTACAGTGCGCGCAGGCAGAGGATAGCGTTGAAGAGCTTGTAAGGGTTATGTATGAAGGGAACGTTCGTTATCTACCGGTAATGGATGGAAGAAAGCTGGTAGGAATAATTTCAGCTACGGATCTATTCAAGGTAATCTTCCGTGGAGCAGAGGGTTATCAAGAAGAAGTAGTTTAATTTTAGAATCCATGAAGAGTTTAGCCTCTTGTCTAATTATACTAATCCGATTAGTCAAATAATGTAAATTGTAAGCCTATTCAAATAATTCAATTTGTTTAATCATCCATAGTTGAATTTTCTTAATAATATTATAGGATTTTCCTTCAAACTACTGCATCTTACTTTATAAAGTGTAGGCAACTTGATAATGAACGGATTTGTAAAATCCCATGGGCTTGGGAACGATTATATCGTTTTAGATAAATCCCTTCTTTCATTTGAACTGACCCCAAGTGTTATTAAGCTTATATGTCACAGAAACTATGGGATCGGCTCTGACGGCATACTCCTTCTTGTTCCATCTGGAAAAGCGGATTTTGGCCTTAAGATCTTTAACCCAGACGGAAGCACAGCGGAAAAGAGCGGAAATGGACTCAGGATCTTTGCTAAATTTCTCTATGAACACGGATACACAAAGAGGGAGTTTTTCAATATTGACACGCCTGGTGGTGTAGTCACGTCTGAGCTGGAAGTTCTAAACGAGAGGGTATCCTTTGTGACAGTTGAAATGGGTGAAGCTACTTTTAGAAGCAAACTAATTCCAGTTGAAGGGGAAGATAGAGAGGTAGTTGGGGAAGAAATCAGGGTAAACGGCGAGATACTGAAATTTACGGCAGTATCAGTTGGAAACCCACACTGTGTGGTTATTGTTAATGAACTCGATGAAGGATATGTTAGAAAACTCGGTCCTATACTTGAAACACATCCGCTTTTTCCTAACAGGATTAATGTTCAGTTTGCTAAGGTATTATCAAAAGACAAAGTAGACATCCTCATATGGGAGCGCGGCGCAGGGTATACGCTTGCTTCAGGGAGCAGTTCATGCGCCGTCGCCGCAGCCTGTGTCAGAAACGGTTTGACAAACAAACACGTTACAGTGGCGATGCCAGGCGGTGAACTCAAGATTGAAATCAGAGAAGACTGGTCAATAAAGATGCGAGGACCTGTAGAGGAGGTCTTTGTGGGCACAATCAGCCAAGACCTGCTAGAAGAGATTAATAAAATATCCTCTCTTAACATTTGAAAACCATATCAATCTTATAATCCTTATAAGCTAATAGATGAGGAATCTCATCCTTTCTTTGCCTACTAATAAGTCCCTCCTGCTACTAAAAATTTCAAATCTTGGCTTACCAGAGTTTTACTCGTTACCCAATTCTCTTTGCCATTTATCACTTTAAAAAAAGGGGTAAACAAACTATAATTGAATCTGCTCCATCCATGGAAAAGATATTAATTACTGCGGGAACGGTTTTGACAATTTCTTCTCCTCCGATAGAAAAGGGTTCCGTTTTGATAGTTGACGGAAGGATTCACGAAGTTGGCAAGACATCAAAACTTAAAAAGAAATATAAAAGCGTAGCAACAATTGAGCTTGGAGATGGAGTCCTTCTTCCAGGCTTTGTAAATGCCCACACCCATCTTGAGTTAGGATGGATAAATAAAAAGATAGGGAAATTTAACGGATTTATAGAATGGCTGAAACACGTTATAAAAGCAAAGATTGCGGATACAACTAGGGAAGAGATAGAAATATCGGTTGAAGAGGGAATCAAAAGGCTTTTAGAAAGCGGCGTAACCACTATCGGCGAGGTTTCATCCTACGGCGGTTTAGATAAGCCTTTACTCAGAAAGTCAGGGATAAGATCGGTTATCTTTACCGAGCTTTTCGACTGGCATGGAGACTTCTGGGAGGTTTTTACATTCGATCAAGGTGAAATATTAGAAGAAAGACCATTCCCACATGCTCCTTATTCTTGCTCTCCGGATTTTCTCAAAAAGGTTTGGAGGTTCAACCATAAAAGAGGTATTCCATCGGGGATTCATCTAGCAGAGAGTCCTGATGAGGTTAAGTTCTTAAGAGGTGAAGAAAATGATTTTGAGAAGAAGATATTTCCTCTAATAGGCATAGAATCCTTTTTAAGAGAAAAAACTGACACACCTTTTCAATATCTAAAAAGATTAAAATATTTTAATGGAACAAAGGTCACCGCTGTTCACATGGTTCAGATCCTCCCTGAGGAGGCGGAGGAGATATATAAACATGACATTGGTATAGTCCTTTGCCCAAGAAGCAATTTCTTTCTTAAGGTAGGTAGCCCTCCAATAAAATCCTATTCAAAGCTTGAGAGGATAGGAATCGGAACAGATGGTCTTTCAAGCAACCTTAATTTAGACTTTTTTGAGGAACTCAGGTTCTTTTATCTAACATATGGAAAGGGGCTCGGAAATAGATCAACGTATTTTACCATTTACTTAGCTACACTTGGCGGAGCAAAGGCACTTTTCTTAGACAACAGGGTTGGAAGCATAGATAAGGGAAAAGAAGCTGATTTGATTTTTTTAAGTCCTAAGAACCCATTTCCGGATCCTTATCTGTCAGTAATTTCCTGCTCCAAAGAAGATGTAAAACTCGCTATGGTAAAAGGCAAGATGGTTTATTTTAACAAAACCCAGAATTCAGAAGCCAGAAGCCAGAATAAAAGAGACCTCCGACTCCTATCTTCTGACTCCTGAATGTCGCTTAACCAGCATGACTGAAGGGATTAAGAAGCTCTTTGTATACGGCACGTTTCTTCAGGGAGAGCCGCTAAATCATCATTTAAGAAACTGTAAGTTGATCCAGGCTATGGAAATACCAGGAAAGCTTTACAATACTGGAAAGGGGTATCCCGCAGCCTTGTTTGACTGTAATCCTAAAGAAACCGTAGCCGGAGAGATTTATTATCTTAGCGGTGATTCAGATAAAAAGCTAAAAGAATTAGATGAAGTGGAGGGTACCAGACTCAACCTGTATAGAAGAAAAGAATTAAGGCATAAAGCTCATCTTCTTTACCTTTATGAAGCTGGAGAAGGATTAAAAGGCTATCTCAAAAATGAAAACACGATTAATTCAGGAAGCTGGCGTCGCAAAGGTTCGGTTGCCCTCAAAGACCCTCCAGAATTCGCCCTCGCCTTTGAAAAGCAACAGGAGGAGCGGTACAGGGAATTCCCTCCTAAGGATTCAAGCGGTATGGTGTTCCTGAAGGGGGATATACCAATACTTGTCACGGCGCCACACGCGACAAGGCATTTACGCATGAATAAGCTAAAAGAGGAGGAAGAATATACAGGGGCAATCTCTTTAATCCTTCATGCATTAACCGGCTCCCATGCGCTCTATACACACTGGGCGTCAAGGATTGATCCTAACTTTTATGACGAATCCCCTTTTAAAAAGAAGCTCACAAAGGTAATAAGAAAATTCGGAATCAGATTCGTACTCGATTTACACGGCACAAGAGTTCAAAGGGGCAAGGACATATATCCGGGTATTGGAAACAATAGAGAATTTCTCATAGGCAATGATTTATACCTTGATAAATTTGAGGAGGTATTAGTATCAAACGAAATTATACTTGGGAGCCTTCACGTCTTCCCAGCATCGATTCAGATGACTGTAACCAAATTTGTTGCGACAAAACTAGGGGCGCCAGCAATGCAGATCGAGATTAATGAGAGACTTAGAGAGCCGGAAGGTAACCCAAAAGGTTTCGAAAAACTGATTGACTCCCTCACGGAATATATCAATTACATTAAATCCTAAATATAGTAGGGGCACGGCATGCCTTGCCCCTACCTTTGCTATGTTCTTTAATCGTTAACCTCGAAGAATATCAAGCCTCACTTTTTCCTTAACAAAGCCTTTTTGAAAAGCCTTGTTAAAAAGAAAATCTAAGGCTTTCTTCCCTTTCTCTCCCATCTCCCTCGTATATTCATTCACATACATAAGAACAAACTTTTCGCCTAAATCCTTCTCCATTCCTCTTCCAAACCTAAGAGCATATTCCAAGGCTTCCTCCTTGTGAGATAAACCGTAATCAATACTCTCCTTATGAACTCTTAAAATCTCTTTCTGCAAATCGTCATTAATATTCCTTCTCACAGTATTAATCCCTAGAGGAAGAGGTAGAGTAGTATCTTTAGCCCACATATCTCCAAGATCCATAACCATTTTTAGCCCAAAATCTGTATATGTAAGCTGTCCTTCATGGATAAGAAGTCCTGCCTCAACATTGCCATCCCTTACAGCAGTCATTATCTCATCAAAGGGCGATTCAACAGGGATAAAACCATCAGCATAAAAACAGAGAAGCAGGTAAGCAGTGGTTAGTTTTCCCGGCACACCTATCCTTTTTGCTCCAAGTTCTTTAATATCGTTTTTTGCTACTACAATAGGACCATACCCCTCCCCCATGCTTGCGCCGCATGAAAGAATCCGATATTTATCTTGGACGTGAAGATATGAATGAGCAGAGACTGCAGTAACCTCCAATTCGCTGTCTAAAGCGCGTTTATTAAGGGTTTGTATGTCCTCTATCACATGAATAAAGTCAATTTTATCTGATGCCACCTTCCCGCTTGCCATACCGTAAAACATGAATGCGTCATCCGCATCCGGACTGTGTCCTAGCTTCATTGTGATCTTACTCAAAGTACTTTCTCCATTTCTCAAATTTATTAAAACAGTAACTGTAACCAAACTGTATAGGCAACGAGTCTAGTTCGTTGCCCACCGAAGAACAAGACTGATAGGTTACCCCAGTTAAAATGGAAGGCCAAAGCCTTCTTTTTACATCCGTGCTGAAATCTCCTTTCTACCAGTAGCGGAAACCTTTAGGTTTCTGTCGAAGAGTCCTCTCCGCTTTTCCGCTCATTCGGAATAAATTTGCAATTCCGGAATTCTCCCGTTTTCTTCGAATTCGGCAAGAAACTTAGCGTAATTTAAAATTCCGCTAATCTCTTTCTCACCCAGATCATATCTGATTCTCTCAGTTAGGTATCTAAGACAGATTTCTTCACCCAGCCCTATCTTCCTCGATTCTATTTTAACAATTCTCTTGACAATCTTTAATCCCATAGACTTTGCCATCTCTAATGCCCGAAGATTTCTACCGAGTTTAATCCCCTCATTCACAGCATAGACAGCGTATACAAAGGGAAGACCAGTTTCATTAGTCCATATCTCACCGAGATCAAAAAGCCTATATCCATTAGGAGGATTGTATCTTAGCTTAAGACCCGTATTGCCAATTAGCATCCCCCCGTCTACGCCATTAAGAAACTCCTCGTTAGCTTCTCTCCGAAAATAAACAGGGGAGATTTTATTAAAGACCTCTAAGATTATCCTTAGAAGTGCTGTGGAGCTCTGGGATCTAGCATCTACAGCGACTGTCCTAAGTCTTTTTATCTCCGATTTGGATACTAGAATGACGCTGTCTACTTTCCCATAAGATGAAATCGAAATATTAGGCACAATTTCGTAGTTTCCCCTTTTAACTATCTCGGCGACAGGAATGAGCCCTAAGTCTACACCTTTTCCAAAAAGAAGGGTGGACAAATTTGAAGGCGATGCGTAGGAAATCTCAAAATCGTGCTGGATTAATCTTTCTTCCAGAGGAAAAACCAACGGTTTTACGTTTAAGAATGGCACAGAGCCTAGTTTAATCAATAGTACTTCTCCTATTTCGCTGTTCGTGGCTCGTGTATCGTGAATCGAATATCATGCATCGAAGATTTAATCACAAAACCCGAACAACGAGCCACAGGGTTTAGAACGTGCTCAAATCCCCCTGCCAACGTTTTGGTAAAAATATCTTTTCATATATTGAAATAGCGTATGAATCCGTCATGCCAGCAATAAAATCGCATACCGCACGCTCGATCGGCTCTGAGGTTCCAGGGGTCTTTCCATACAATTTCCAGAACTCTTCAGGGTTAGAACACAGGTATTCGTAAAGCTCCTTCATTAACTTTGAGGCCTTGAGAAAGTTCTTCCTTATTTTCTCATTCATGTAAACTGTATCAAATAGGTAGCTCCTGAGTTTAACTATAGCCTCTTCAACCTCTTTGCTCATGACTACCTTTCTTTCGCCTAGCCTTTTAGTCTCGAAGATGATATCCGTAACCATCTTGTTTATTCTTTCCGAATTAGTCTTTCCAAGAACCATTACGCATT
Source organism: Candidatus Dadabacteria bacterium (assembly GCA_022615255.1). Lineage (GTDB taxonomy): Bacteria > Desulfobacterota_D > UBA1144 > Nemesobacterales > CSP1-2 > CSP1-2. The sequence goes on from JAKEHC010000204.1 coordinate 10,035, forward strand.
CACCTGGGACATCGTCAATTGTAATAATCTCCGCCCGTATCGCATCGTCAACATCGTGGTTTGCATAAGCTACCAAATCAGATAGCCTCACTACCTGCCCCTCCATCGTTTCAGGATTATATTTCGGATTATCCAGAGGTCCCATACCCTTAGAGTGTTTAGAAATCCCGTCTCTTACCTCGTATGTCAGGTTTAAGCCCTGACCGTTACGCTCTAGCACATCTACAACCCGCAGGCTGTGTATCACGTGTTTAAACCCACCTGGGAATATTTCATTAAGGGCAGCCTCGCCTGCATGACCGAATGGCGTATGACCCAGATCGTGCCCCAAAGCGATTGCCTCCGTTAAATCCTCATTAAGTTTTAGGGCTTTTGAGATTGTTCTTGCAATCTGAGAGACCTCTATTACGTGGGTAAGTCTAGTTCTGTAGTGGTCCCCGGTTGGAGCAAGAAAGACCTGAGTTTTATGTTTCAGCCTTCGGAACGACTTGGAATGTATTACTCTGTCCCTATCCCTTTGAAAAACGGGCCGGATGGGACAGGGTTCTTCAGGTTTTATTCTTCCTTTGGTTGCAGAGCTCAAAGTCGCAAACGGAGAAAGCACCTTTCTTTCCATCTCTTCGAGCTCTTCTCTTATCGTCAATCTAGAACCTCTATGAAATAATTATGTCATTATCCAAATCTGCAGAAATTTTTTCCGTCAATGAATAAGCTCCAATAACCAAATCACAATTCCCAAACGAATCGAAAGTTCCAAATTCATGATGTTTTGTAATTGGAATTTATGGATTGGTGGTTGTTTGTGTTTTGATGCTTGTAACTTGGAAATTGAAGCTTCATATTATATTCTAATCTGGACCTCTTTTCGTCTTAAAAACTCCTTTGCTTCACTGATAGAGTACTCACCATAATGAAAAATGGATGCAACGAGTGCGGCATCGGCTTCTCCAGAAGTCAGCCCTTCGTAGAGGTGTTCTAGATTCCCCGCGCCTCCCGATGCAATCACGGGAATACCTACACTCCGGGATACAGCCTTTGTTAGGTCCAGGTCATATCCTGCTTTGGTACCGTCCTTATCCATGCTTGTAAGAAGAATTTCTCCAGCTCCATATTCCTCCATTTTTCGAGCCCACTCCACCGCATCTATGCCAGCAGGGTTCCTTCCACCATGAGTAAAAACATCCCATCCGGTCTCGGATGCCTTTTTTGCGTCTATAGCAACAACTATACACTGACTTCCGAATCTGTCAGCGGCTTTCTTAACAAATTCAGGCTCCTTTACAGCGGCCGTGTTTATTGAAATCTTATCTGCACCTGCAAGAAGGAGTTGCCTGATGTCTTCCAAGCTTCTTACCCCACCACCGACAGTTAGTGGAACAAATACCTCACCCGCTGTGCGCTCAACAACATCAATCATTGTTTTTCTTTCTTCGAACGAAGCGGTAATATCAAGAAATGTAATTTCGTCAGCGCCCTCTTTGCTGTAATACTTTGCAATTTCAACAGGGTCTCCCGCATCTTTGAGATTTAAGAATTTCACTCCCTTTACTACCCTTCCATCTTTTACATCAAGGCAGGGAATTATTCTTTTTGCAAGCATAATAAAACCTCTAACTCTGAGCCACGGAGGGCACAGAGAAAAAAATTAAATTTTTCCTCTCTCTGTGTTCTCTGTGGCTAGAGTTACGAAAACCTTTGTATAGCCTCCCTCAAGTTGATTTTACCAGTATAAATGGATTTACCTAGAATAACTCCTACAAGACCGGACTCCTTCAATGAGGAAAGTTCTGCTATATTCTCAAGAGACGAAATACCGCCGGATGCTATTACAGGAATAGTAGAAGATTTAACGAACCTCCCAACAGCAGTTATATTAACTCCCCCCAACGTCCCGTCACGCTCAATATCCGTATGAATAATTATAGAGACCCCATACCCTTTTAAATCATTAAGTAAATCTTCGATATTTACATTAATCACTTCCTTCCATCCTTTTACCGCAATCCTTCCCATCTTTGTATCTATTCCTACACCTACTTTTTCGGGGAAATTATTGCATACCTCGATCAGCAATTTACTATTCTGAATGGCAGATGTTCCGAGAATAACCCTTTTTACACCTGCACTTATATATTTTTCCACCGTTTTTAAGTTTCTTATCCCACCTCCTACCTGAATATCGGAAGAAACTGTATTTGCTATATCCCTTATTATCTCAAAATTTCCTGGCTCCCCTGTAAATGCGCCGTCAAGGTCAACCACATGAATTAGGCTCGCTCCGCAGTTTTCCCATTTTCTCGCAGTTTCTAATGGATACTCGGAGAAAACCGTTTCCGTTCCTTCTTCCCCCTTCAGAAGCCTGACGCATTTTCCTCCCTTTAAGTCAATAGCCGGAATAATAAGCAATTACCTTTGCTCCAGAAATTTATTAAGCTCATCTACAACCTCAATCACTCCTTCCTTAGCAAGTTCATCCGCTGATATCCATCTTCCCTTTCTTTTGAAAAACTTTCCAACCTCAACCACATTCTCAAAAAGCGGTCTCTGAGTTTCGGCAAAATAGTTCTCCCAGATCTTTTCTCCATTTGCTGTACTCAGTAAATCAACGCTAAAAGCAACAGATGCAGGGGATGACACCCCTAACTCCCCTCCTTCTCTTTCGCTATATGCGACTATTCTTCCGATTATCACAGCTTGAGCCCCTAAATTATTACCAACTTTTAACGCTACTTCTCTGTCCGGCAACTCTGGATATTCAGCTTCTACCCTTGTAAATTCAGAGGTAGAGCTTTCAAGAGGAACTATATTTACCTTTAATATCTTTGATATCAGCTCATTATAGAGAACATCAGTCACATACTGCTCCTTGCCCGGTGTAACCTCTGTGTCAGAGGAAAACGGAACCAATGCGATTTTTTTTATCTCAATACTTACATAAATCGGCCTTTCAGAAACTTGCTGAGGGCTCTTCTCCACCCTCTGAATCGGAACACTGCAGGAAAGTATAAAGATACAAAAAAGAGCTATCGAATATGGGGAAAAATTAAATGTTTTCATATATATATAAATATACAGGAATATGAGGTTAATTAAAGAACTATCAGAGAAAACCAGATGACACAAAACTTGAAAAGTGCCGGTTTGGCGTTCTATAATAAGAAGCATGAAATACTGGCTGGTAAAATCCGAGCCATTCAAATATTCCTGGGAAATGTTCCTAAAAGACCGCTCGACCTACTGGGATGGTGTAAGAAACTATCAGGCAAGAAACAATCTAAAAAGTATGAAAATCGGGGACACAGTCCTTTTTTATCACAGCAACGAAGGACTAGAGGTAGTAGGCATTGCGAAGGTAATAAAAGAAGCCTATCAAGACCCAACAACAAATGACGAACGCTGGGTAGTTGTAGACCTAAAGCCTCAAGAGACTCTAAAAAAGCCTGTATCTTTAGATGAAATCAAAAAGGACAAACGCTTGAAAAACATCGCCCTCATCAAACAAAGCCGCCTCTCAGTCATGCCCCTTACAAAAGAGGAATATGAGATGATAGTAGATAAGGGGAGGGGGAAAATATAGGAATCCTTCAGTTCCCTAATCTAAGAAAACTGCCTCAAGAACCTAATATCGTTTTCAAAAAATAACCTTATGTCGTTTATGCCGAATTTGAGCATGGTGATTCTTTCAACGCCCATTCCGAATGCAAACCCTGTGTAGCGATCTGGGTCGTAATTGACGCTTTTAAACACCTCAGGGTCTACCATCCCGCATCCAAGAATCTCAAGCCATCCGGAGTTCTTACAAACCCTGCATCCCTTTCCTCCGCAGATTACACACTCAATATCAACCTCCGCACTAGGCTCTGTGAAAGGAAAAAAGCTTGGCCTGAATCTAACGCTAATGTTCGCTCCAAACATTACTCTTACAAATTCAGTAAGCACTCCTTTTAAATCAGCAAACGTTACGTGCTCGTCAACCAAAAGCCCTTCTACCTGATGAAACATAGGCGTGTGTGAAACGTCGCTATCGCATCTATAAACCTTCCCTGGGGCAATTATCTTCACAGGAGGCTTCTCTTTTTCCATAATCCTAATTTGAACAGGAGAGGTGTGTGTTCTAAGAACTATCTCATCTGAGATATAAAATGTATCCTGCATATCGCGGGCTGGATGGTCTTTAGGAATATTGAGAGCCTCAAAATTATAGTAATCAAGCTCGACTTCAGGGCCTTCTGCAACCTCAAACCCCATCCGCTCGAAGATTGATATAATCTCTTCCATCATCTGGGTTATAGGATGCTTTCCGCCGAGACGAATCCCCCGACCGGGAAGAGTAATGTCCAACCGTTCTTTAAGAAGCACACCTGTTTTTTTCTCTTCTTTTATTTCTTCGAGTCTCTTCTCAAATAGGGTCTCTATAAAATTCTTCACTTCGTTTATGAGGCGTCCCATCTCGGGCCTTTCGGACTCTGGAACCTCTGGCATTTTTTTTAGAAACTCGGTGATAACCCCCTTTCTTCCGAGAAATCTTGCCTTAACTTTTTGGAGAGAAACCTCATCAGAGGTTTTCTTTATCTCATTTTCAGATTCAAGTCTTATCCCTTCCAGTTTTTCTTTCAATTTTTGACTCCTTCATTCTCCCACTACAGACACAACTGTTATAATTATCATCATTACGCCTATAAACCCCTTTGTAATTGCTCCTCCTACCCTGCCAAGAAGTGCTCCCCATCCGGATTCCATCGCCTGATTTACTCCTTTTCCCTGATAGTACTCAATCAGGAAAGCTCCAGCAAAAGCGCCGAGAAAGGCACCGATAAGAGAGCCTATTCCGAAAAGAAAAGGTGCGCAAATGATAGCACCTACTATTCCACCTGCAATCGAAGCGATGATCGCGCCTTTACTTGCCCCACGTTTTTTCGCCCCGACTATTCCTAGTACATATTCTATAACTTCGCCCAAGATCGTAAGAGCAATCAATATTAAAATCACCTTATAAGTTATCTCCTTAAACTCGCCGTACCAACCATAGAGAATAGAATCTGCAAGGATAATAAAATTCCCTGGCAGTCCGAATATAAGCGATAAAAGTCCCCCAAATGCTACAAAAACAAAGATGATAAATACCAGATAGTCCATTTATTTACCTAGAAAAATATATTACCTAATTTGCTAGTTATTGGAATTTTTTAACTGAATGGACTAAGGTAGAAAAGTAAAGCAAAAGCGTCTTAAATCATAACTAGGAAATTCTTTCTATCTCTTGCTTTCATCTGATTCAAATTTAATTTATGTGTCCTATATCGCTCACTTTAACAATGAAAAGAAATAACAATGTTTAGAACCTAAATATAACAGATAAAGCAAGGAACCCGACACTGGAAGTTACCAGTGTCGGGTTACCAATGAGGAGGTGAGGAAGACCGAAGAACGTTTTAAACCTAATTAGAAATACGCCTGGAGCTGCGCCCTGAATATGTTTTCGTCAATATCACCTTCCTTCGTAAACTCATTTTTAATGTAGGAATAATCAAGTTGAATCTTCCATTTATGGCTTCTTGACATGTAGAAATTAATTCCAGGGGTAATCTGATAACTCAGGTCTGGTCCAGGCACAGCGTCATCAAAGTCTATAAGTGCAAATCGCCCAGCAACCTCAACAAGCTTAGGAAGCAAAAATACACCGCCTTGAACCCTAAATCCCTGGTCAAATACTGTATTAATGCTCGCCGCCTGATCTGCATCTGGAGAGATCCACCTGCCGTCGTATTCCCCCTCAAAGCTGAAACCCTTGTATTTGAAGTTAAGATCAGCCGTAAATTGAGCAAAATCTCCTGCTACTATACCAATATCGGCAAATCGTGTCGAAATATCAGCATCTGGAGTCTTTCTTTCTATATTAAGACCTTCCATCCCTGCCCCGGCTACACCGATGGCAAGAAGCGGTTTATCATCTCCAAAGTTGGGTTCTATCTTGTAATCCCCACCCGATGGGAAAGCGGAATTAGTATATTTTAACTCACCGCAGCAAGGGGTAAACATCACCCTACCAGCATAAAGTAGATTAGAATCTGTGCTGAAAGCATTTCTTCCATTACCATCAAACACTCCAAAACCATAGGTAATATAATTTGATAAAACTCCATATAGCGCAGTCCCTATGTCACGTCCTAACTGAAACTCCGCACTTACAATAGACCTCTCTACGAGCTGGAAAACCTCTGACGAAGTTAGAAACTCTCTATTAAATGGAACCTTAAACTGACCTACTCTTGGAACGAATATCTGTCCGTATTTAGTGGGAAAAGCCGCATCAAAATACGTATCTAACAACTGTAGATCACTACCATTATCGGCACTCAGCTGAACGTAGTAAAGAAACCATGGTTTGAAAGCGTTTCCATCCCAGACCAGCCTTAGCCTTCTTATCCTGAAATCCGTTGCTGTGAACTCATCAGTTGTATCATTTACAGAGAATTGAAATTGCCCACGTAGCCTAAACCTCATAGAATAGTTCCCGTCTTTAGTCTTAACAGTTAATCCATCTCCTGGCTTTTTATAACTTACGTCTATATTGTTCCACCAACCTTTCTTTTCCTCGGTTTTTACCTTTTCTATCTTTTCTTGCTGAGTTTCTCCCTTAACCTCTAGGTCCTGAATCTTTTTCTTAAGCTCCTCTATCTGCTTTTGGTTCTGCTTCTGGATTTCCTCAATCTGTTTCTTTAACTCCTCAATCTGATTAGTTCCCTTTTTTGAAGCCTGAGCAACTGTCTTGCTTTCTGCAGTCTGTACCCCATTTTGACTTACCGCCCGGGAGTTCAGCGCAAAAAGTGTAACCATAAACACCCAAACAACTACTTTTAAATTCCTTCGTAAAAATCTTATCATTTAACGATCCTCCTTTTAATTCGTTTTTGTTATCATCACTAAGATGTCTTACCTACATGATTTTCCTGAGCCTCGAATAGAACATTGTGCTGTCTCTTTTGTGCCAACCACGACTTACCTCCTTATAACTTTTCTATAAAAGTCCGTACGGAAGTCAGACTTCTCAAACAAATACGAAATGTTTACTACAAAAAATTTATAGATTGTTTGTTGGACTACTTATTTAGAGGGCTACAGTAGAATGTGCTTCTTGATTGGTAATATTTTGGAAAATTGTTAATGCCTAATGGGTTAATTGCTAGATTATCTATAATAAACATTAGGCTAATCCCCATCTTTCTCTGACTTTGTTCTCTATCCTTGCAAAAATTAATCTATCTACTACTATTCCAATTATGATTATTACAACCATGACAGCTATGACCTGATTCATATCGTTTAGTTCACGTCCCATCATAAGCAAATGACCGAGACCAAGACCAACATAAAGAAGTTCTGCCGCCATTAACGATCGCCACGCAAAAGACCACCCCTGTTTAAAACCACTTATAATAGAGGGGAGTGCCGCTGGCATAATAACCTTAGTGTATAGCTGAAATCCCTTTGCTCCCATTGTTCTTGCCGCTCTCACGTAAATGGGAGGGACATTTTTCACACCTGTATCGGCGCCGATTATGATTGAAAAGAGCGATCCTAGAATAACAATCGCCAGCATCGCAGACTCACTCAACCCAAACCACAGAAGAGCAAGCGGAAGCCAGCATATGCTTGGGAGGGCTTGAATCCCTAAAACCAGGGAACCGACTGTTTCATCAAGTGTTTTTACTCTTCCTATAAGAAGACCTACAAATAACCCAAGGACTATTGAAAACCCATATCCTATAAGAATCCTCTTCAAGCTGATTAAAATTCCTATTATGAAGGTTTTGTCTTCAAAGCCGGTAACAAGTGTTTCCAGTACACCAAGTGGAGTTGGAAAAATATACTCGGGCCAGATCTTCAGTAAAGCGAGTCCCTGCCATAGCCCAATTAGAATAAGATAAAAAAGAGCTAATTTGATAAATCGCTTGCTCATCTGTAAACCACCTCTTTTTTCGCATTGGCTTTGTAAGATTGCTCTTCTAATTCTTCCTTCAGGTCATCTGTAATCCACTTTGTGTTCAAAAACACCTCCGGGTGGTCTATTTTTCTCGGTCTTGCAATGTCAATCTCGTATTCAGCCTTTACTTGTCCTGGATTACTTGCAAAAACTATCACTCTATCTCCGAGAAGGACAGCTTCCTGAACGTTGTGAGTGACAAAAACAATAGTTTTATGCGACTCGGTCCAGATGTTTTGTAGCTCTTCCTGAAGTGTTTCCCGTGTGTAGACATCCAGCGCCGCAAAGGGCTCATCCATGAGAAGAATCGCTGGTTCCATAACTAAAGCTCTAGCTATTGCCACACGCTGTTTCATACCACCTGATAGTTGGTGAATAAAAGAATTGTGAAATTTTTCATCTAGCCCTACGAGCTTCAGGTAATCAAGTGCAAGGGTCCTCCGTATATTAGAAGCGACATCACGGAGTTTAAGACCAAATTCAACATTCTGCATCACCGTAAGCCAGGGGAAAAGCGCGCCTTCCTGAAACACGACTACACGGTCAGATCCAGGACCCGTGACACGATTCCCGTTTGACCAGATTTCGCCCTGTGTGGGTTTGTCAAGTCCTGCAATCAAATTAAGGAGCGTAGACTTACCGCATCCCGAAGGACCAACAATACAAACAAATTCACCTTCCTGAATGGTTAAATTAATATTATCTAGAGCTGTGACTTTTCCTTGATTCGTTCTGAATACCTTTGACACACTGAGCACTCGAAGCCTTGGCTCTGTTTTTTCAATCTTTTGAATGAAAACCTGCCAGATGCCGTTTTGTTCGATAACCTTAAGTGGATAACCCCTTCGTAAGCAGAATCTCGGAGCGTTCTCTTTAGCTGTGGGTTCGTGGTCACATATAGCCTGAAGGATTTCTTTATCTTTAAGACTTACTATTGTGTCTCTAATTAGATTTAGTGGATGAGGGCAAATTGCACCTCGCACGTCAATTATCTTGTTTGGTTTTAATTCATCTACATTTTTTAACTCTTCAACCTGCACTGATTCATCTGCTAACTTACTCATTTTTTCTCCTATTGTTTTGAAACTTCGAGTTTTACAGGTTGAAGTCCTTTTTCCCTAAGAACTTCGTTTAATATAGTTAGGTCATAAATATTTGATAGATCTGGCTGTTTGCTTCCTAAAAACCCTTGCTCGAACGCCCATCTTGCCGATTTAAAAAGCGAGCTTGTGATAGGGTCATATGTGATATCTATTCTTTTAAGTGACTCATCGAGAACATTTTGGGGCAGGGCTTTGCCTGTCTCTCTTTTTATTTCCTCGTTCAGTATTTTTTTTGCTTCTTCAGGACTTTTGTTTATCCAATCTGTAAGTTCTACATGGGCTGTTATCCATTTTTTAACTAAGTCTGGGTGCTTTTTTAAAAACTTAGAGCTAACAACTATGTGAGTGGTAACGAACTTCCCGTCTGGCCAGATTTCTCTTTCATCTAAGAATAGCTTTCCGCCACCTTCAAGTAACAGCCTTGAAACCCAGGGCTCGACTGTCCAAGCTCCGTCAATCTCTTTCTTAAGAAATAGAGTCAATTGATCGGGGTTTGCAAGCGGTATTACCTTCACGGTGCCTCCTTTCTCTTTGACTGTAAAACCGTTGTCTTTCAGCCAGCCTCTAAGCGCCACGTCCTGAGTGTTACCCAACTGTGGAGATGCAATCTTCTTACCATCGAAATCCTTTATGGTTTCAATACCTGAATCTTTTCTAACAACAAGACCTGCTCCGCCGCTTGACGCTCCAGAAACAATGCGAAGGGCTTCCCCTTTAGATTTAATGTAACCGTTGATTGCTGGATTGGGACCTATATATGTAATATCAAGTTCCCCGGCAAATAGCGCTTCTATTGCCGAGGGACCAGCATTAAAAATTTTCCAGTCAATCTTTGTGTTTTCTCCCAAAGCCTTCTCAAACCATTTATTCGCCTGTCCAATAACACCCTGAGTATGGGTTATATTGGGAAAATGACCTGCACGAATGGTTGTTTTGGAATCCTGTGCAATTGCCTCCCCTAACCCTAAAAATAGTAAGCCTATAGCTAAACCTGTCAATAGAATTCGTGCTGTATATTTCATCGCTCTTTCCTCCGGACTTTGTATTTTTGATTCATTAAGGATTTTTTATTGTTGCAAAAAGAGTGCCAAGTAGAAGATTCCCTATGATTTCGGGAAGTTGGGAATATGTAACCTGATTAACAACTAATAAGACTTTGGTGAGTAAATAGCCAATCAGTATATTTTTGTATCATAATTTAGAAGTTCTGAACTCAGATATACACGTAATGAAAAAAGAATAGAGCTTGTCTAGAACTTTGTTAACTATAACGTCAATTCCCTATTTATAATGGAGATTGATATATTATACCAATCCGCTTTATTGGGAGCCATGTTCTATCACAAATTCAAACTCCGGAAAAAGCTTTGGCAGTTTCATGAGATTAAAAACAAATAGACCCACAGACATTCTGTCAATCCAGGACGCTGTAGGCCATCCAAGGTGAATCACAAACCTTTTTTCAGAAAGGTCAGCCCTAAGCGTATGGAGAACCGCTAGAATAGAGTAGTAAACACCCTGGGTCTTAAATATTGGGAATCTAAAATAATTATCACCTATCTTTGGTGGAATTCCCTGCCTTGGGGAGAAGAAGGTTATAAAAAAGGCATCCTTTCTCAGTTCCTTTTTCCTCTCACCCGGCCTTCTAAAGTAGATGTGTATTTCTTCTTCATCACACTCGGCAATCCTTGTGATAAGCTCCATAGGAAAATCAGTTCCTCCTATCTCCTTAATTTCAGGGGCTCTTTTTCTCGCAATCTGTAACCCTGCAATAAGGAAGAAAATAACAGAGATCGCCCAGAGACCCGTTCCGTATGGTTTATGGAGGGCAAGATAAATAAAGCACGAAAGAAAAACTAGCCAAATGATAAGTGTTCCGATACGAGATGTGTAATAGTCCCTTATCTCCTGCGTTCCTTTAAAGAATCTATAAATAATAAGGCTCCCCATGTTTATGCAGAATGTAGCAAGTAGTCCTATTGCATACATCTCGGCAAGTATGCGAAGAGCACCGCCAGTAATAATAAGGATAACTGAGTAGAAGACCGCACTAAGCAGATGAATCCGGTAAAGGGCCCCCTGTTTATTAGTCTTAATGAGCCATTTGAACCCGTAGCGATGTGCAACACGCTCAAGCAACTCACTTGAAGCTACAAACGCCGTGTTTACAGCCATCATAAGGGCTAAACTCGCCAGAAATCCTACAATAAGACTGAACACAGGATTGCCTACGACCCCTGCGTAATGTGTAATCAGGTCTCCTTCATGAGATTTGAAATCTAGTGGAGAGGAGAGAACGAGGACAGAAACAATGGGGGTAATGATTCCAACAGTAAGAGCAAGAAATATGTAAGCCTTTCCTATATCACGCCAGCCTTTGACAAGCCCCGCTGTTTGCAAAACAGATTCAATGCCTGAATAGGCTAAAACCGAGCTCCCCATGCCTACAGCAATGGCGTATATGGCATGAAAGATATCATCTCCTGTCAGATCTCCGTAGACGTTATGAAAGCTACCTTTTATTACTTCTATATTCTGTGGCGTAGAGTGAAAATAACCAAGCGTTATAAGATTGAGAATTACGAAGATCGCTACTACAAATACAGAGAATGTAAATCTTGCATTCTCTCGTATGCCGATTATATTCAGTCCTGCAATAAACCAAATCACAGCAAACGGCAGAAATGTTGCTGTGAGTGGAGAAAGTGAGATGAAAGTTAATCCATTTGCAACGGCACTGACAGCAGAGATACAAGCCGTAAGTATGTAGTCAACCATGATAGAGGCAACAGCGATGAACGATACTAGAGGACCTAGAACAAGGTAGGAAAAGGAGTAAACACCACCTCCTTTTATCCCATTTTTCTCAAGTATTTCTGCTATCTCAACCATACGGGTCGTTGAGTAGTGAATGAAGACGGCCGTAAGAATTAGAAAAAATATTGCTTTATTTCCTATAAATCTGTGAGTCTCACTCGGAGCATAAAACATGGATGTAAATTCATCCATAAACGTTATAATCCCAACAGAGAGCCATGTTAGCCACCACCTGCCTCTACTCAGGTAAGAAAGTAGATTCTTTGCTCGAATCAGCTTGATAAAAAGAACTAATAAGAATAGATTAAGACCTAAAAGAATCAGTTCTTTCATAAAGATTTTTTATCCATTAAACGGGAAGGAGTTTCTTAGGATTTGTGGAGTGAGTATTGTGGGGTTATGTTTCACATTCCTTCCAAACGCCTACGAGGTTAGCTGACGGGCTAGGGTTGGAAAGATAACCCTTCATCTGATTTTAATGATTCGCCCCAAAATCTTGGTTCCCCCGTTTTTCCACTATAGTGGAAACTCGGCGATCATACTTTTTAAGGCTACTTAGTGTAATATATCTAAGCCTCTTGTCAATTTTCGATATTAGGGAACGCCTTGAAGAATATATTTGTATATGTGGATCTATCCTCTAAGTGAGCATCCCCCTCTTATACCTCCAGTAAATTACAAATGCGCTTGCTATGAATATAGACGAATAAGTTCCAACGAGAACACCGACAATCAATGTGAAAGCAAAATCATGAATGACAGAACCGCCCAATAGAAAAAGGGCAAATAGAACGAAAAACACGCTTATACCGGTTATAACGGTTCTGGACAGGGTCTGATTGACACTTTCATTGACAAGCTGTCTAAATCCGATCTTTGTAACCTTCTTTAGGTTCTCTCTGATTCTATCAAAAATTACGATCGTGTCATTTACGGAATACCCTATTACGGTGAGAAGGGCGGCAACTATGGTAAGTGTAAATTCCTTATCCATTATAGAGATTGCGCCAAGCGTTATAAGAATGTCATGAATGATTCCGATCACAGCGCCGAGAGCAAATTCAAATTTAAACCTAATCATCAGGTATAAAAGTATCCCGACCCAACCTAGTATGATTGATATTATCGCCTTCTCAATGAGTTCCTTTCCTACCTTTGGTCCTATGTAATCAATGCTTAGTATATTTGCTCCACCCTTCCCAACCACACCCTCAAATATCCCGTCTAGCTCCCCTTGAAATTCATGAATTTTTTCAAAAGCTATTTCCTTAGTGGAAAACCTTAACAGATACTCATTATCATTAGGCAGACCAAGTTGTTGCACAGACTCGGCAGGGTATCCAGCAGAGCTCAATATATTTCTTATCTCATCTGATTTTACATCTCTTACAAATTTAATATGAACCTCGGTACCTCCAACAAACTCTACACCCCAGTTTGGACCTTTATGATAAACAAGTGAGCCAATACCTATCAGGATTAACCCCCAAGAGATAAAAACCCCCTTTTTCATTTTCCCAACAAAATTAATGTGAGTACCAGGCTTAATTATGTCCAACTTTATAAAACCTCCTAATTTTGTAAAACGATGCAGGATTCATGATGTATGAAATTTTTACCTGCATCCTGTATGATGAATCTTTTTTTCTATATACTCAAAGCCTCAACCTTTCTCTCACCGTAGACAAGATTAGTAATAACACGAGCAACAACAACATTGCTAAAGATCGTGAAAATTATTCCAATTGAAAGTGTTACTGCAAAACCCTTAATAGGTCCAGTGCCAAACCAGAAAAGTATGAGAGCGGTAAGAAGGGTTGTTAAGTTGGAATCAAGCACGGTCCAGAGAGACCTCTCGTATCCAGCATCAATTGCAGCAAATGTGGATTTTCCTATTCGAAGTTCTTCTTTTATTCTTTCAAATGTGATTATGTTTCCGTCTACCGCCATTCCAATTGTAAGAACTAGCCCTGCAATTCCGGGAAGCGTAAGTGTTACTCCAAATGCTGATAGAAACCCCATAATAAAAAACATGTTAAGTGCAAGTGCAATGTCTGCAATTACACCCTGAAGTTTATAGAAAACAATCATAAAGAGTAGTACGGCGATTCCGCCTACAATCATCGAAAGCTTCCCTTTCTCGATAGAATCACTACCGAGTGAGGGTCCTACCGTTTGCTCCTGCTCAACGTCCACAGGAACTGGGAGTGCACCTGAACGCAGTACAAGAGCTAAATCCTTAGCTTCATCCAATGTAAAACTGCCAGTAATCCTTCCTTGAGAAGATATCCTCTCCTGAATAACAGGCGCAGATTTTATGGTGCCGTCAAGCACAATGGCAAGTCTATTACCTATGTTATCCCCCGTAAGTTTTCCAAACTTACTTGCCCCTTCGCCCCTGAAGCTAAAGCCTACGGCGGGTCTACCGTACTCATCAAATATGAGCCTTGCATCTGAAAGATATTGCCCTGTAACCTGGGCGTCGCTTTCAGTGACGAAGTATTTTTCATTTTCCTGTCTAGTATCGCCTTGATGAAACCGAAGCCCTTGCAATGAAAGTTCATCAGGAGTTCCAACACTATATTTGGCAAGAAGGGTTTCTTGAGTTGGACCAGTATCCTTTACTATCTTAAACTCAAGCACCGCAGCTCGCTTTATTATATTTATAATCCTTTCCCTGTCGGACGCAGAAGCCCCAGGAACCTGAATTAATATTCTATCAGCACCGGCTCTCTGGATAGTTGGCTCAACTACTCCAAACTCGTCCACGCGGTTTGTTATTGTTTCTTTGACTTGATCAATAGCTCTTCTCTGCAGCTCTTTTATGTATTGGTCCTTTAATGTGAAGCTAAGAGAGAGATCGTTTTCATTAATATCCGCTATCTCTTTGTAGTCAGTCTCAAGCTTTCTTGCCTTTTCAAGATCGTCCTTTGAAAAGAAGTTTATGGTAAGTGTCTTATCGCTGTTTTGAAAGCTTTTAGGAATGATCTTATCTTTTGCTAATCCCTCATTAATCAAGTCCTTCATGCTTGATAGTTCCTGATCCACTGCTTTTTCCGCCCTTACGCCTAAGAGAAGATAGACCCCTCCTCTTAAATCTAATCCCAACCTGAGCCCCTTCCGAGGAAACACCTTTCCCCACCAGCTGGGTAGCATATCACCAAGTAATGTGGGGGTTAAAAAAATCACCGAGAGAACCATTGCAATCAGTATAACGATAATCCAGCTCCTCGAAGCCCTTCTCATTTCTCAGTTTTTTTCCTCCTTTGCCTTTTTCTCTTCCTCTTCCTTACCCGAATTGCCCAGACCAGATATGCTCACCCTAACCACACGCACGCTTACGCCCTTTGCTATCTCCAACGTAACAACGTCCTCAGCGATGTTTAAGATCTTCCCATAAATTCCCCCAGTTGTAATCACCATATCTCCTCTTTTAAGGTTTTTTAACATATCTTGCTTCTGCCTTTGCTGTTTCTGCTGAGGTCTTAGTATCAGAAAATAAAACAAGACAAATATGAGAACAAAAGGCAATATAGCAGTGATTGGAGAGCCGCCTACACCCTCTCCTCCGGGTTGTAGCGGACACCCTATAAGCCATAAGCTGATCGTTAGCACCAAGATTATATTTCTCAATTCTTATCTAAGCCTCCTGTAGACTGGAATTGTGTTCTAAAGCTAGAGAATTCTCCCCCGGATATGGAACCTCTTATCTCTTTCATCAGCCTTCCATAATAATGGAGATTATGAAAAGTAAGGAGCCGCGAGGCAAGTATCTCACCCGCCTGGTAAAGGTGTCTTAAATAGGCTCTTGAAAAATTTCTGCATGTATAGCATTCGCAATCCTCGTCAACAGGGGTCTTATCTTCTGCATACTGAGCATTCTTTATAACCATTTTACCATGACTTGTAAAGAGGGTACCGTTTCTCGCATTTCGTGTAGGAAGCACACAATCGAACAAGTCAACCCCCATAGAAACCGCTTCCACTATGTCTTCAGGGAGCCCAAGCCCCATAAGATACCTGGGTTTATCCTCGGGGAGAAATGAAAGGGAAAACGCCACCGTCTCGAATGTCTCTTCTTTAGACTCTCCTATACCGAGACCCCCAATGGCATAGCCGTCGAAGCCGATTTCAAGGAGCTCTAGCGCCGACTTCCTTCTTAGCTCGCTAAAAACGCCGCCCTGAACAATACCAAAAAGGGCGTTATCTGAATCACCCTTTTCTTCCTTACAAATACTTGCCCAGCTTCTAGTCAGCTCAACTGAATTGGACATGTATTCATAAGTGGATGGATAAGGAGGACATTCGTCCAGGCACATCATGATATCAGCCCCTAATCCCTTTTGTATCTCAATTGACATTTCAGGGGTTAAGAAATGCTCGCTGCCATCTAAGTGAGACCGAAAAAGGATTCCCTCTTCTTTAATCTTTCTTACCTTTGAGAGACTAAGCACCTGGTAGCCACCGCTATCTGTGAGAATCGAGTGATTCCATGAAGTAAACTTATGAAGCCCGCCTAATTTCTCAACCGATCCATACCCTGGTCTTAAATACAAGTGGTAAGCATTAACAACTATAATTTCGAATCCAAGGTTTTCAATCTCAATAGGTGTCATAGCCTTTACAGAGCCATGCGTTGCAACAGGCATAAATGCAGGCGTTTCAACCGTCCCATGAGCCGTATAAATAATGCCGCGCCTCGCTTTTGTAGATCTATCCTCTTTTAAAATCTCGAATTTGAGCATTTTTGCGATAAACGAAAGCCACGAATGCACACTAACTTTCACGAATAAAGATGTTATGCAGAGAATCTATTATTCGTGTTTCTCAGCGTTCATTCGTGGCTAATATTCTTTTCTCCTGAAATATTTTAACTAAATCCCCAAAACGTCCTTCATGGTATAAATCCCGGGGGGCTTTCCTACAACCCACCTAAGTGCTCGTATAGAACCCCTTGCGAAATTATCACGATTTAAAGCCCTGTGTGTAAACTCTATTCTTTCCCCCATACCGCAGAAGATAACAGTATGTTCTCCTATTATATCACCGCCGCGGATTGTCTGTATTCCGATTTCTTCCTTTCTTCTCTCTCCAATTCTACCATGCCTTTCAAACCTTGCTACCTTTTTAAAATCCCTTCCGAGGGCTTCGGCTATCGCCTCCCCCAATCTAAGAGCTGTCCCACTTGGCGAATCTATTTTATGTTTATGGTGTGCTTCCAATATTTCAACGTCAAAATCAGTCCCAAGATACTCAGCAAGCAATCTTGACGCCTCGAACATTACATTCACCCCAATACTCATATTTGGGGATAAAACACATGGAAAATCCTCGGCTAATTTATCTAGTCTTTTTTTTTCTTCTTCAAGGAAGCCAGTAGTTCCCACTACCATAGCCTTTCCCTTTTTTGACGCATAAAGCGCATTGGAAAGGGTTGCCGCGGGTGATGTAAAATCCACTATGACGTCGGCTTCCTTAGCGGCTACCTCAACATCGTCATATATTTTAACCCCTATTTCCGCTCCTCCTGTAAAGACCCCAGCGTCTTTTCCTAAGGAAAAATGACCTTCCTTTTCAGTTGCTCCTACAATTTTGACTCCGTCTTCCTCTCTAAGAAGCGAAAGTATCCTTCCGCCCATTCTGCCGCCTACACCTGTAACAGCCACTTTAATCATTTGGAATTCCTAAGTCAGGCGAGATCATTGATTCAAGCTTTGACCAGCGAAATCCTCCCTCGATACGCAGTTCGATATGCAATTGGACCCCGAGATCTTCCATTTTTTGTCAACTGCAGTAAGTCCATATTGTACATTCGTCTTTTTCTGAGTTTCCCTACTAGAATTTACGGGTATAAATTGCACATCAAGCTCGGCTACTACAATGGCTTGGTCCCCAAGCACCTGAACCCCTAAGATTTGATAACCGAGTAACCTCCAGCTGAATTTCTGGAGGCTTTGCTTCATATTTTCTTTATAGCTCTCTAAATCGAGATTAGCCGCATACCCTGAGGAGATAAATTCATAGGTTTTTCCATAATCACCTCTTTTTAAAGCATCAAGGTACTCACTCACAACATGGGATGGAGGTGTTTTAGGTGGCTGATTTGAATCCTTCGAGGTCGTAGAAACCCTAGCACATGAAGAAACTAATATTAGAAACATCAAAATAAAAATCAATTTCACTGGATTTAAACTCCTTAGATTCATTTAAGCTGAAAGTATAGAATAAATTCTAAACAGTAGAATTTCAAGAAACTCGGTACTAAGATTTTCTTTAAACTGATTAACCTTGCTCAGGGTTTTAATTTTACTTCTATTATATGTAGACTTTTTTCAAATGAATTATTCAAGATATTAAAGTTGTAATAATTATTTGTACATAAAAATGTTATTTTAATACTTGAATATCATATTGAAATTTACTATATAAAGACGAAGTACGTAATTACACCACGCATTACTGGGAAGATTAAAAATGGGAGACAGGATTAAATCTATAAAGGAACTGGATTTCACCCCTGAAGGAGAGGTCTTTCCATCACCAAGAGACTGGCGGGATGTCTTTATCTATTTTCTGCTGGTGGACCGATTTGATAATAATCAGGAGAACATTCCCGCTTATGATCCTTTATCAACCCCAAAAGGGCGAGAGAAAGAACAGGGAAGGTTATTTCAGGGAGGAACTCTCAAAGGTATCATACGGAGACTGGAATATATTAAAGGCCTTGGTGCCAATGCAATATGGCTTAGCCCTATATTTAAAAACCGTGCTGAGAAAAACGATACCTATCATGGATATGGCATTCAGGATTTCCTTCAGGTGGACAATAGGTTCGGCACAAAGGAGGACCTAAAGGAACTGGTAAGAAATGCACACAAAAGGGGTATGTATGTAATTCTAGATATCATTCTAAACCACACCGGTGACAATTGGGCTTATCCTGGTGACCACCCTTATTATTATTGGAAAGAGGCGCCTCGTCCATTTGACCTCGGTTTCTGGCGTAAGGTCAATATGTTACCTGGGTTTCATGAAGACGATGCGGTGTGGCCAGAGGAACTGAGACATTCGGAAA
This sequence comes from Candidatus Dadabacteria bacterium, assembly GCA_022615255.1. GTDB lineage: Bacteria > Desulfobacterota_D > UBA1144 > Nemesobacterales > CSP1-2 > CSP1-2. The sequence goes on from JAKEHC010000204.1 coordinate 29,014, forward strand.
ATTATAAAAGAAGGGGGCAGATAAGGAACTGGAGCGATCCTGATGAGGCTGTTAACGGCGATTTTCTTAGTTTAAAAGAACTGAATATTACTCGACCCAGTGTGCTGAGCACCCTTATTGATATCTATAAATACTGGATTGCCTTTGCCGATATCGATGGGTTCCGGGTAGATACGGTAAAACATATGGAAGATAGCACCACCGCCCTTTTCTGTAATGCTATACGCGAGTACGCGAAACGGATCGGTAAACATAATTTCTTCATCTTCGGTGAGATAGTTGCTGACGACCAGACGTTACAGCGCTACATAGGTCGTAACAGCCGCATAGAGGGCACAAACGAACGCTTTCCTTCACTTGACGCTGCCCTTGATTTCCCTCTGTATTTTATCTTGGAAGAAACGATCAAAGGCTTTTTAAATCCCCTATATCTGCGAGAACGTTATGAACGCTTTAAGACACTATATACAGATTTCGGGGCGGCAGGTGAATACTTTGTCACTTTTGTAGACAACCATGACCAAATGTCTAGGCCCTACAAGCGCTTTATGCACAGTAATCCTTTCCAGAGGCAGGTAGAACTGGCCGTCGGGTATCTGCTGACTAGTCAGGGTGTGCCTTGTATTTACTATGGAACTGAACAGGGCTTTGATGGTGGAGGGGATCATGATAGTTATGTTAGAGAATGTATGTTCGGCGGCGCTTGGGGCGCTTTTGATAGCACTGGACATCACTTTTTTAATCCCGCACACCCGATATACCGGAGCATAGCTAAGATTGCAGAGGTAAAACAGAATGAACCGGCACTACGCTATGGCAGACAGTATTTCCGGGAGATTTCGGGAAACGGAATAGATTTCGGGCACCCCATTGATGTCAAGTGCACCCTAGCATATTCAAGAATACTGGACAGCACTGAGATTCTCGTAGCCATGAATCTGGATACGAACCCTAGAAATGATCTTGTAACGGTGGATATTGATCTCTCCCCAGTAGGACATAAGATGGTGAATCTCCTAAACCCCGAAAAGAAAGTAACCATAGAACAGAGAGGGCAACGACACGCTGTTAGAATACCTCTCACCAGCCATGAGATGTTCATCTTAAAATCTTAATGGCTGCTTGACAAAGTCCTATCTCTATTATCCTATAAAGGTATGAGCGAGCTTTGTGAACCAAGACCTGTAAAGCTTTTTATGGGACTTATATATAGTGAAGATGCTCCAGTCAAGGAATTTATCAAAGAGCTTGAAGAGGCATTTGGGCATATTGATTTCATTAGTAACCTCGTTTCCACTGCCTTATTCAGATGATGGCGGCCCGATACGGCGCTCCCCGTATTCTGCT
>JAKEHC010000004.1 GCA_022615255.1 Candidatus Dadabacteria bacterium
GAACGGTATTACCCTCGGTTATATATGCTACGGTAAGATTCCATTGACAGACGCTTTATGGGATATCTATTGGGTTGTTGTTTCTCGTGAATCTCAAAATATGGGAATTGCAGACATGCTTCTTACATATATGGAGGATGATTTAAAAATAGAGAAAGCAAGGGCTTTAATGGTAGAGACATCCTCAAGGCCTGAGTATCAACCCGCAAGAAATTTCTATATTAAAACAGGATTCATCGAGGTGTGCAGAATAAGGGATTTCTACAGCCAGGGGAATGATAAAGTAATCTATAGAAAGGATTTAGATTACAAAAGATAAAAAACCAGATTATTTTTTTCCCGGCTCGATTACGCGAATAGATTCTACCACAACCGGCTCTTGAGGAACGTCCCTGTGCATCCCGTAACTACCAGTGTTCACTCCTGCAATTTTATTTACTACATCCATTCCCTCAACAACCTTACCGAATACCGCATAGCCAAAGTCCCTAGATCCGTGGTTTAAGAAATCGTTGTCAGTAAGGTTGATAAAGAACTGGGATGTCGCGCTGTCTACGACACTCGTGCGTGCCATTGCTATCGTGCCAGTTTCATTCTTAAGCCCATTATTCGCCTCATTCTTTACAGGCGGTTTTGTCTGCTTCTGACTCATGTCAGGAGTAAAACCCCCTCCCTGGATCATAAATCCAGGTATGACCCTATGAAAGATGGTGCCATCGTAAAACTTATCATTGACATAGGTCATAAAATTCTTGACCGTTTCCGGTGCCTTATCTGAATAGAGTTCTATCTTAATATCACCCACTGACGTAGACACTATTACCATAGGATTTCCTCCTCTAGTTTCACCCATCTTTTTGTCACTGCCTTCTTGATCTATTTTTTTTGGCTCAGCCTCTTTCTGCTCGCTCCTAAGCTGTTCAGTTTTGTCTTCCTGAGCCTTTCTTGACTGGTTAGACTCACAGCTCCACATTACCATTACTATCGGCATCAGTAATATAAAAAATTTAATATTGCTCGTAAATTTCCTTTTTGTGGGCATAGCGTAAAGTAGCCTCTTAGTTATTTTTGTTTAATCTTTATTTATGTTAATCTGCATTCCGATTTTTAATAAGTTAATTCATTTTCTGAAATTGGCTTAAAAAACATAACCTTATTAAAAACCATAATTGGAACTATCTGTTTATTCTATGTTTAGTACACCCGTAATATATGTTATTGAAAATCCAAGCCAACTCACCGTATAAAATGGATAATATTATATCCTCTCTTTTTCGATAAAGATACCCTTGTCAACCTTCGAGAAGAAGTCTTGATAGAATTTCTCATCTTGAACTTGTTCAACACTAAGAACCCTGCCTGCATTATCTAAAACCTTTGCCTGGAAATTCATACGAACCTTAGTTTGTTCTCCAAATTCACTCACATTTGCGGTAGCCTCCAGAATCAGGCTCTTTTCCCAACTTGCATTAGCCCCCATAAAGAAGAGAGCAAAGAATTTTACTCCCGAGCTCTCTATATCCACTTCCTTTTCAGCAGTCAAAAGCCCGAGGTCAACAACGGCATTCTTAACAATAAAGCCGTCATCTTGCAGTACATTAAATAATGCTTTCATCACCATCTTCGTATTCTTAGTATCGTATGTTCTTGTTTGAAATTGCCGCACCTGCAGTTGAGTCTTTTTAGGAACCGCGACATTAGTTTTAGTACAACTGAATACAAATAGGCTTAATATGGATAACAGAACCAAACCTTTTGTCATGTTTATCCTATCCCGATAAAGCTGCTAAAATTTACTGGCATGATAGGAGAATGAATCTACGGCTTTATTCTCGTCGAATTTTATAATCACTGTTAATGTCTTTTGTGTAGTGCTGGATGCTCCTGCTTCTCTTGAATAAAAACCAAATAAATTGAGAATTAGTCCAGTTCCCCCACTATCTCTAGAAAAAGATGCTTCTGAGGCAATTTTATCATAAACCCACGTCTCTCTACCCTGATTGTCCCTAGTGACAATATTAGGAGACCCCAAAGCCTCTGCCACATCGGCTTGTGACATTCCAGCACGTATCTCCTTTTGGACGATACCAACGGTGGTCTCACGCTCCTGGGTCGAGGGCAAACTCTGCTGATGCTGACCTGCACTCATACATCCCGATATCAAACCAGCGACAAACCACATAATAATAGTTTTATCCCGGAGCATTTAGGTTTCCTCCTATTAGTTGATGGCGAGTAATATAAGTATATTTTCTCAGGCTGTTAGTGTCAAAGAATATTTAAGTAGAGACGCAAAATTTTGCGTCTCTACGATTGTATTTGCCTGTTTGTGTTGATTCAAGAACGACCGTCAGTTAAAGTGAATTTCATCGTTTATAAAAAATCCGCGGGTGCTAGATATGAAAAAGGTCAAATTCGGCGTGATTCTACGGCAAGAAAAGATTGATTTTAAAACTATTAGAGAAACAGCGGTTCTTTGTGACAAGCTTGGTTACCACTCTCTTTGGTTCTATGACCATATTCTTGGAATGGGCTCTATTGACTTTGATGTCTTTGAGGCATGGACCCTTATGTCTTCACTTTCGACAATAACCTCAAACGCAAATATTGGAACGCTCGTCCTCTGTAACTCTTTTAGGCACCCTTCCCTTCTCGCCAAGATGGCTTCCACACTTGACCACATAAGCAACGGCAGGCTCGAGTTTGCGATTGGAGCAGGCTGGTTTGAGCCTGAATATAAGGCTTATGGCTACCCATACCCCGATACTATAACCAGGATAGAACAGTTAAAAGAGGCGGTAAAGATAATTAGAGCTATGTGGACTCAAGAAAAGGCGACCTTTATCGGAAGGCATTATCAGATTAAAGACGCATATTGCAACCCTAAGCCTATTCAAAAACCGCATCCGCCTATTACTATCGGAGGTGCGGGAGAAAAACACCTGCTTAGAGTTGTAGCAGAGCTTGCAGACGGCTGGAATTGTCCCGCTTCCAATGCCAGAGAATTTGATAGGAAGCTAAACGCGCTCAAAAACCACTGCAAATCCATAGGCAGGGACATAAATGAAATAGAGATATCTGAACAAACCGTATGTGTGATAGCAAAAGATAAAGCAGAGCTTGAAGAAAAGCTTCCCAAGGCAAAAAAGAGATATGGCTTTTTTGGGGATATTGAAAAAACAGGAATCGTTGGAACACCCGATCAATGTATTGAGAAGATTAAGCACAAGGTAAACAAAGGTGTAAGCGAGTTCACGATATTTTTCTATGATGTTTTGAACCCCGAATACCTACGTCTTTTTGCTAAAGAAGTAATGTCAGCGTTTTGACATTATCCTATTATTTTTTTGTAAGTTCCTCTACTTTACTTGCAAAATCATCGGCGAACCTCTTTATCATGCCCGCGATCTCTTTATTATTTGTAGCCCTTTCATAGGTTTCCGCCATCTTCACAATTGTAAGGAGAAAATGGGCATTCATCTCACCCACCTCCATATTCTTCGTCCAGAGATCAATGCTCAAAGTATTCTTTTCTTCTTTATCCCAAATTGATATCATTATAGAATCACAAGGCTTTTTCCCCTCAAAGTCCGCATCTGAAGCCTCCCAAAAGATTTCCTTCGGTATATTGTCATCATCCAGTTTGATAATGAACCTAATCTCCGCTTCTTTTGACATAATAATATTCCCCCAATCAGAATTTTCCTATGACTACTCGATTCTAACGCTGCTCGTAGATGTTACAGCGATGCCCAATTAGGTAAATGATAATGAGTTTTTCCTTATGTACTACAGAATAGATAACACGATAGTCCCCAACGCGAAGTTTAAACAAACCCTTAAACTCCCCAGTCAACGCTTCGTGGGAGATCGCATCAAAATTATCGGCTAACCATCTGATTTTGTTCAAGATACGTTAAGCGTTGGATTTACTAAATCCCCTAAGGTTGCCAAGAACCTCTGGGCGAAACTCAACGGCGTATGGTTCTACCATTTAAGCCCAAGTTCCTTGGCAACTTGCTTTGCGATGATTCCACGCTCTCCGCGCTTCGTAGGGACCAGCGAACGACGAAGTTTAGTCTTGACGCTAGGTTTTAGTTCAAGTCCCTTGTCAGGATCACCGAGCAATTCGCTTAACTTGCGTTCGATGATACTATCTATCAGGGCTTCGAGTTGGGATACCTTCAGCTGGGATATAGTTTTCATTGTTACATTAACCTCTTTACTCCTATGATAACTATGTGAAAATCTGGTGTCAATGCTACAACAAGCTTCGACTGACACTCCTAGCAGGACCATAGAGACGAAAAACTTATGTCCCTCCCATAAACCCATTTAGCCTATTCTTGGTTATACTCTGTGCCCCTTCTACCAGCTCACGCACAATTGTAGAAGCGGTCTTAATATCATGCACTAGACCAACGCCCTGACCTGCTAGAAGATTCATTGATTCTATGTCGCCGCTTGCATCTTTGCTCGGCGGGTATCCCTTGAAACGCACTACCGGCACCAGCTCACCGGCTATTCGTGTCTCACCTATCACCAACTCATCAGATCGTGATTCATTACCTCTCTCCTCCTTTCCAAGCCATTCCTCCACGAATGCAGTGCGGATTGTACGATGTGGAGCATTAGGCCATCCATGCCCAAATAGCGTGGTAAGCACTGTGTCCTCCTCATTTGCCTTTAGCACCCTCTCCTTATAAATGGGATGGGCATTAGATTCCGTTGTCGCCAAAAAGCGAGTGCCAAGACTAACACCGTCTGCGCCAAGCGCCAAAGCCGCAACAAACCCGCGGGCATCGGCTATGCCCCCAGTCGCAACAACTGGGATTGGCGAAATGGCATCAACAACACGCGGCACCAGTGCCATTGTAGTCACCTCGCCCTCAATGTGGCCGCCAGCCTCAACCCCCTGGGCTATTATAACATCCACCCCTGCTTTAACTGCGCGTTGAGCCGTCCTTACAGACCCTACCTGATGGAAAACCTTAATGCCCACCGCATGTGCGCGTTCAACAAATCGAGAGGGGTCCCCCCAGAAGAATGACAATATTGGGACCTTCTCCTCAATACACACAGTCACGTGCTCCTCCACGGGATAATGTAGAATTAAGTTAACCCCAAAGGGTCTGTCGGTAAGGCTTCTTAGGCGACGAATCTCTTGACGTAGGGCTTCAGGAGGATTTCCGCTAAAAGCCATGATTCCCAACCCACCTGCATTACTCACAGCAGCCGCTAACTCAGCACCGGTAACAAACCCCATCGGCGCGCAGATTATCGGAAAATCTATTCCCAGAAAGTCACAGAGACGAGTACGGATCATGGTCTACTCCCCCCTTTTAGTAGAGACGCAAAATTTTGCGTCTCTACGATATCTTCATCTAAGACCTGTAGGAAACCCTCGATTTAATCGGAGGATGTTCGTGCAATAAAGTAGGAGCAGCATCTTGCTGCGATAAGTCGCAGTATTTTAGCACTAGGATCGTGCTCTTAAAGAATTTGATGACGCTCTTACATGCTCAAGCATACATTTTAGGGCTTTGTTAATCAAACCCCGCTCAAACATGAGAATAAATAGCAGAGACAAGTCTCCCCCAACAAAAAATTGTAGGCACGAATTTATTCGTAATAATGTAGAGACATGCCATGGCATGTCTCTACCGTAAGAGCGGCTTCTAGCCGCGAATTATAGAAAAGACGAGATTGCTTCGCTGACCCTTCACGGAGTTTACCCCTTCGGCAGTTCGACGGGCTAACTATTCGGGGCAGGCTCTGAGGTACCGAAGGGTTCAGGGCTTGGCTCGCAATGACAGTTTAAGGAGTGGGGCTAGAAAGCCCCGCCTATCATCATTATTACAATTTATATCTTAAATGAGGTTAGAAAACCCATCTATACTTTAGCGGGGTGCACCCATACCGCTACCTTCGTCCCAAATGTGTCCTAGAATTTGCCTGGGTTAGAGGGAATTGTTATTACCCTGGGCCCCCGGGGAGACCTTGCATAAGCCGTTCAAGTTGTGGTCCAAACAAAGCCACAGAGGCTATTGCGAGTATCCCTCCAGCAACCGCGACACAGATAATGGCGACAACAAGCTGGGTGATCTTATCTACGTTTTCTTGTACCTCTTCAAATTCCATCTAATGTCCTCCTGAGTGACGCGCGCCAATCTTTCCACTGAATAACGGATCACCTACAGGCAAAATTGGGAAGTTTTTAATAAAGGATAAAAACGTTAGCATAAACGCTGAAAAGAAACCAAGAGTAATAAGAATTTGCACCCACCCGAAATGGATTTCGGGAGAAAGGGAGGGCGTAACCAGGACGAATTTCTCAAGCCAAAGCCCGCCCAGGGAAACAGTGGCTATAAATGCAATTATAGGGGTAACAATCTTATTTGTCTTAGGAAGAAGTGTAACTAGGGGAAAGAAGAAACAGCATGAAATCACGACCCAGGAGAGCGTTTTGAATGGCTCTACACGTATTCGATTAAAGACAAACCCCGTCTCCTCAGGCATGTTCCCATACCATATTGCAAGATACTGAGAGAAGAAGAGATAGGTCCAGAAAAGCGAGAATCCAAAAATGAGCTTTCCGAGGTCCTGGAACTGGGATGTTGTTATGTAATCCTGAAGATGGAGATAATTTCGTGTATAAACGGAAAGAATGGTTGTAGCTGCAAGAGCCCCTAGAAAACATGCAACGAAGTAGTAAACTCCGAAAAGAGTGCTATACCAATGAGGGTTAAGCGACATCATGAAATCATAAGAAATAACGCTAAAGACGATTGCATAAATTAGCACAATAGCAGGGGCAAGACCGGAAAGCTTCCTCCAGCATGCCTCTCTTTCCTCTTCACCCTTCCAGCCTGACGCAATTGCTCGAGAAAATCCTGATACGCCATGCGAAGTCCCACCTAAATCCTGCCTGAGAGAATAATAGATATACAAAATGCTAAGAATTAATAGAACAAGTAGCCCTATCACGTCCCTACCAAAAACAAAGGGGATACTGAGCCAAATGTCTTTCGGATGATGGTAATGTTCCGTAGCGTATGGGAGAATGTAGTCCTTTCCAAGAAATAGAATAAGAAAGAGTATAAATGCTATAGGTATGAAAGAGCCTATTGCCTCGCTTATTCTTAAAACAGGCCTACCCCATCTACCAGAGGTTATGCGAAGAACACAAGAAAGAACGATTCCTCCTTGAGCAATCCCTGCCCAGAAAAGAAAATTCACTAGATATATCTCCCATGCTTGTTTTGCCTGTGGTCCCTTTGCTTGTGAAACAAAGGTGGCGGCTCCCACAAGCAATAGTAGGATAAGGATATAATAAAGGAACTTTGGAACTTCTATAGGTATCTTGGAAACAATTTCTTCTCTAACCTTTTCGTCCATATTATTGGTTAGTCTCCTCTTTAGTACTGAGTTTGCCCTGTAGCTTTCTTACATAATTTACGACCTCCCATGCCTGATGAGAAGAGATGCTCTCTCGATAGCTTGGCATCATAACGATTCCACCGTACTGTATATAAGCAAAAATGTACCCGTCTGTTCTTGCCTGTGTCCCGGGTGCAGTAAGGTCAACTGGGTAAAACCCTTTCTTTATAACTGGTCCGTCTCCCTTCCCCTGAGGTCCATGGCATGGGGCGCAAAAATTTATAAATAATCTCTGACCGTTCTGGAGCGAAGCCTCAGTCGGGTTAACGGGATTCTGAGTGATTCCCTCAAAACCCTGTCTGGGACCGATCCCTACTATGGTTCCATCAGTTGAAATAGAATATAGTGGATACGGAAGGGGCAATTCATAAGGTTTAATCGAAGGTTGCTCCATCATATCTGTTGACCAGGGCCAGCCAAAAACCTTAGCGCTTCCGAGAACAACCAATACTAGGATTAAAGGTATGAGATATCTTCTTGACCTCTTTAACAAACCAATTTTACCTCCCATTCAATCGCGAGTTTCGCGACTCGTGACTCGTTGTTCGATATAAGATAAAGTGTTTATTAATCACGATTCGCAAGCAACGATTCATAAAATAATTTAAATGCCCTCAAACTGTACTTCATCCGCTCCTGAAAGTTTTAGAATTTCTTCCACCTTCTTGATATCCTCGATTTTACAAAATACCCCCACTCCAAATTTGTCCTCAGAAAACCTTGGGTCGTATATTTGTCTAGGGACATTACGCCTTAGTCGTGAGTTGATGAGAAGACCAAGAAGTGTAGCAAGCGATCCTATAAGAACCGTGAGCTCAAACACGAAAATCATGTAAGGCGGCAGTGATACTACAGGTTTTGCGCTTACTCTAATAGACCAGTCTAATGTGGTAAGTATAGTCAATGTAAGACCACAGAGAGCACCTAGGGTTGCTCCTGACAATGTAAAAAATCGTACTATGCTCTCACGGTTTTCCATTGCCTCTTCAATCTCATGGTTAGGGAAGGGGGAAAAAACGCGCATATTCTTATAGCCTGCCTCCCTTAGCCTTTTTATCGCCTGCACAGTTGAATCAATGTATGAAAAGACCCCAAAAACACCCTGTTCCTTTATCATCATTTTGCTTTCACCTCTCTAGTAGGTGCCGGTATGATTTCCTTTATCTCAGAAATGGAGAGCGCCGGAAGGGTTTTGATGAAAATTAGGATAAACATAAAAAACCACGCAAAGGCGCCTGCTGTGATTCCTAATTCAACCCATGAGACTCTATAAAGACCCCAAGCGCCAGGCTCAAATTCATGAGAGAGAGAAATCACAATAATGTTGAATCTTTCAAACCACATGCCGATATTTATAAAAAGGGATATTATGAAAAGGGCTTTTATGTTTGTGCGTACCTTCTTGAACCAGAGAAGGAGGGGCACTACTGAATTACAAAAGATCATAATCCAGTAAAATAGGGCGTAATCGCCCTTCATTCTATAAATAAACTGACCCCACTCATATGGATTACCACTGTACCAAGCCATAAAGACCTCAACAACATATGCATATGTAACGATAAGTGATGTAAGGATGATCATCTTCGCCATTCCTTCAAAATTAGCAATAGTGATAAATTCTTCAAGGTGGAAGATCTTCCGAATCGGCACAACAAGTGTAATAACCATCGCAAGCCCGGAAAAGATCGCACCAGCAACAAAATATGGAGGGAAAATGGTGCTATGCCATCCGGGGACGTTTGCCATGGCAAAGTCCCATGATACAACGCTGTGAACCGATATAACAAGAGGGGTTGCAAAGGCGGCAAGATAGAAATAAGCCCTTGTATAGTGACCCCACTCCCAGGCTGAACCCTTCCATCCAAGCGATAAAACCGAGTAGAGTATCTTTCTAGGAACCTCCTTTACCCTGTCCCTTATTGCCGCAATGTCCGGAATCATACCCACAAAAAAGAATACACTGCTCACAGTTAAGTAGGTGCCTACAGCAAAGACATCCCACATAAGAGGAGAACTGAAGTTTACCCAAAGCTGGCGCTGGTTTGGATAGGGAAGAAGCCAGTAGAAATACCAGGGCCTTCCCAGGTGAATAATTGGAAAAAGCCCTGCTGTCAATACCGCAAAAACCGTCATCGCTTCAGAAATCCGGTAGATTGACATTCTGAACCTCGCTCTAAATAGGTAAAGAATTGCAGAAATCAGTGTTCCTGAGTGTGCGATTCCTACCCAGAATACGAAGTTTGTGATGTAAACCGCCCAGAAAACAGGATGCCTATACCCGGTAACCCCTAGGCCTGAATAAATCTGGTATATAAAGCACATAAGACCAAATGAAAGAACGAGTAGATCAAATATAAATAGCGACCACCACTTGGCGGTAGGCTTATCAAGCATCCGTATTACATCTTGGTTTACCTTTGAGTAGGTTATTGTTGATTCTTGGTTCATTATGCCTTATCCCATGTTACTTTTTTTAGATATGTAATTGCCGGTTGTGTGTTTACCTCTTGAAGTACGAGGTATCCCCTTTCATCCTTAGAAAGATGGGAAACCGTGCTTTCAGTGTCCTTTAAGTCCCCAAAAACTATTACCTTTGTAGGGCATGCCTGTGCGCATGCAGGGGTAATCTCTCCATCCCTTACATTTCTTCCTTCATCCCTTGCTCTATCCTTCCCAAAACGTATTCTCTGCACACAGAATGTGCACTTTTCCATTATCCCTTTGGTTCTTACTGAAACATCAGGGTTTAACTGCCAGTTAAGAGGCTCATGCCATTCATACGTAAACCAATTAAAGCGTCTAACCTTGTATGTACAGTTATTCGAGCAGTACCTTGTGCCGACGCAACGGTTATATACCATTGCGTTAAGACCATCAGGGTTATGGTAGGTAGCATACACAGGACAGACAGGCTCACATGGAGCATTACCACAATGCTGACAAAGCATGGGGATGAATCTTATATCAAATCCATTATCTTCCTCATAATACCTCTCAATCCTTATCCATGACATCTCACGCCTTTTAGCAACCTGTCCCTTTCCAACTACAGGAACATTGTTTTCTGCATAGCACGCAGTAACGCACGCTCCGCACCCGATGCATTTCGAGAGGTCTATAGACATCCCCCAGCGGTGTGCGATGTATTTCTGGGGCGGATACATGTTAAATTCATTTTTCTCATGCTCCTCGTGTACCCCGCTCCCAAGCTCCTTTAAGGTTATAGACTGAGCGATTCCCCTACCCGCTTGAGTCGTGTTTTCCTGTGTTCTAACAAATTGCTCGTGTCTTCCCGTATTTGAAATGCTTACCTTAGTCGAGAGCCAGGCAAAGCCGCCCGACTCCTGATCAGTCAACGGGGAAAGAATATCTATCGGATTTACACCCCTATTTTGCGCATATCTTCCGTAACCCTTATGCCCAAGGCCAATGGGGATGGCGACTGTGTCCTTTCTTATACCCTTATATATATAAGCCTGAGTTGAGATATTACCGTATGGGGACTCAATTGATATAAAATCACCATCCTTGATCCCCATTTTTTCCGCTGTCCCTGGATTTATCTCCACCCAAGAATCCCAAACTGCGGTTGTGATAGCATCAGGGAGCTCTTGAAGCCAAGGCTTGTTTGCGCCTCTTCCATCATAGTACCTGTATGAAGGATAAGCCATAAAATAGGTATCACCCTGACCCTCGAACTTAGGCTCTGAGAATGAGACGCTTGATGCCTCTTGAGACAGTTGAGCCTTGATGGGAGGGATTTCTCTATAAATCCCGCCACTCTCGACCGTCTCTTTCCAGAATGTTTCAAAGTCCTTATCCGGGGCATAACTGACTTGGATTTGTCTCCATGAATCTCTTAAATAGTCATAAAAGGTATTAGATGCGAATTGGCTATCAAGCCCCTCGATTTTTTTGCTTATAGAGAGAATGACATCGCCTGTAGCCTTGGTGTTAAAAATAGGATCCATTATAGGTTGAATTAATCCATGCACACTGTCTTGGGGAATATAATCCCCCCATTTTTCGAGCGTTGTGTGGTCAGGCAGTACAAGATTCGCTCCCTCGGTCGTTTCATCCATGAAGCTCGAGAAGCTTACGACAAAAGGAACGCCTTTAAGAGCGTCTTCAAACTTAAGTGCCTTAGGTAACGTAAAAGCCGGGTTTACATCGTATATAAGTAGTAGCTCAACCTCACCCTTAGACATAGAGTCAACAAGAGATGTAATTTCACTATAAGAATTCACATTTGAAAGGGTGAGATTATCTCCAAAATTCACTGTCTCTCCTACGTTTCCTGCAATATAATTGAGAATATTAATGGCAACCAGGGCCTGAGTGCTTTTGGATGAGGTATTTGCCGCACCGCCCCCTAGGGCTAGGCTAGGCTTTAGCTCTACAAATTCCTTTGCAATGCGAGTTATGGTTTCTTGAGGAATATCCGTAATTAATGAAACGACATCGGGTTTATAATCTTGAACGAGCCCCTTTAACCTATCTGCCTCATATCCCGATACAGAAGCTAAGCCGTTACTAAGAATGAAGTTTGAAATTCCAAGCGCTAGGAACGCCTCGGTTCCGGGTCTTATCCCTATCCACTCATCAGCGCTTGCCCCGGTAAGAGAGAGCCTCGGCTCAACCTGAACAAACTTTCCCATACCTTTGTCTTTGTAGCCGTGCATCTCGCTGAATCTCTTTGCGTATTGCACAGGGGAGAGCCAGGTTTCTAGGAAATCCGAGCCGAATGAAAGAAGGTATTTTGTTTTCTCAATATTGTATGTAGGAACCTTATTCATTCCGAAGGCGATTCTATTCGCTTCTTTTATAGGCTCGTGCGAAAATGTCTCATAAACAATATGTCTTCCACCCCCAAGGGCATTCAACCAATCGTCTATGAGTCTATTCAAGCTTCCTGAGATATTATTTGTCAAAAAAACTATTTTATTTGCGTTGCCCTTCTCTCTTATTTCCTTAATCTTTTCAACAAGTACCCTTTCTGCCTCATCCCAAAGCGTGGGCTCAAGCCCTCCAGACGAATTTCTAGTAAGCGGTCCACGAATGCGATCAGGATTATAAAGCCCCTGGAGCGCCGCCTGTCCACGTGCGCAGGTTCCCCCGGAGTTAATTGGGCTAAGAGGGTTTCCCTCGATCTTTATTGCCCTTCCTTCCCGATTTTTAACGAGAATCCCGCACCCGGCAGGGCACTCCCTGCATGTGCTCGCATACCAATTTGGAATGCCGGGGATGATAGTGTCTGGAGGAATAACATAAGGGATTATTTTCTCTACAGGCTCTGGAGAGCAAGCTCCGGCGACCGCTGCAGTTCCACCAGCCACCCCTAGGATTTTAAGAAAATCCCTTCTCTTTATCCCGCCTGTGGTGAGCTTGGTTGAACCATCCTTCTTCATCTGAGACATTTCTTCTCCATCCTATTTATGACAGGTCAGGCAATCTTTAAGACGAGCGAGCTCCATTTCATCCTTTGCGTTTGCCTCATGACAGGTTACACACCATCCCATCTCTAGTTTATGCGCGCGTTTAACCACATCCATACTCGCTACATCCCCATGACAGGTAGCACACTCGATTCCGCGAAGAACGTGCCTTTTATGAGTAAAGTAAACAAAATCAGCCAGATAATTAACCCTTGTCCACGGAATAGGTTGCTTATTATCCCAGTATTTTTTTACCTTTTCAATCTCCTTCTGCATATTTATAGATTTGCCATCATATATATACTCAACATCCTTTCCAGGTATGTAAGAATGGCAACCCATACATTTTTGAACCGAGGGAATTCCGGGCATCGAGGATTCTGTCACGTAACTATGACAGTACTGACATGGAATTTGGTTTTCCCCTGCATGTATCTTATGGCTAAACAAGACTGGTTGCACAGGAGCTTTAGTGCTGCTTTCTGCTGTGTAGAGGTATAATCCGAGAAAGACCAAGATTAGGAGCAAAACACCAGAGCATAGTTTCAGGAGTTTTTTCATCATCCTCTGCCTAAATTTTGGATTGCACCCCTAACGGAAAGTTAAAACATAGAACAACAAAAAACTAAGTACCTATACCATACCCTAACAATCTGTCAAGTTGTAATCCTTTAACTTTACACCTATTCTTATATTACAAGGGATTTGCTTATGCAAAAAGTGTTGATACTTATCGTTATATGAACAGAATCAATCCTGTTTGAGTAATTTACCTTAGTCTGGATAGAAAATCCTCGACCTTAAAACTCCCGCCGAGCTTAGGTACAAAAGAAACGGATCCGATTTCTCTTAACCTTTCAATTCTCCCATCTTCCACAGATATTTTGGGATCAAACGGTAGAACACCGAGAATCGGCGCTCCTGTCATTCTAAGAATTAATTCCGGATTTGTACGCTCGGCGAATCCAGGTTTAGCAGGAAATTGATTTATAACTATTCCCATTACATTCAGTCCCCTAACCCTCGCAGATTCAACGGTAAGTAACGTATGGTTTAAAGTCCCTAGACCCGGGCAGGCAACTATAATCACCGATAGTCCTAAATCGAATGCTAAATCAGACATTAGATAACCATCAGTAATTGGCACAAGTAAACCTCCGGCTCCTTCAACAATAACGGTGTCATGAGTTGAACTGAGCTTATGAAAACAAGATATTATTA
>JAKEHC010000046.1 GCA_022615255.1 Candidatus Dadabacteria bacterium
CAAGATTATTGGTCCAAGTTGTGTGATTAACATTTCCTTTAAGACGGCATGCAGAGCAAAAATCACTGGAGTGATTCGGATATGCTGATTTCGATTGAGAAACCGCGTCAGAATAAGCGCTTAAGGAAATAGCATGGTTATGGATGCTTGAAGAAAGGATAAAAAATACGGCTAGGCTTATAATTACTAACCCTGGGATATTAGTTCCTTTCTTCTCTTGTGTGTTCATCCTACGCCTGAATTTTTCTTCTCGAATAATACCATTTCATCTGCGATAATGCGAGCCGCCTCTTCAACAGTTAAAGATACGTCGAGATTAATGCCGTATTTTTTTAATTCAAAAAACAATGCGCCGAGCACAGGAGGCTCTATGTGGCATTTCGAAAGCAGTTCAAGCTCGGTAAAAATCGCTTTTGGAGAGCCCTTACCGACGATCTCTCCCCCCATAGCCATAAGATACACTGTATCCGCTACTAATGGAACTGTATCAATATTATGTGTAGATATAATAATAGTCGTTTTATTGTCTTTATTTATACGGTTCAGGAGATTTATAAGATCCATTCTGCACGTAGGGTCTAAGCCTTCAAACGGCTCATCCAGTAAGAGCAGCCCTGGTTTTGTAACGAGGGCGCCTGCCAATCCCACCTTAGTTTTCTCGCCGCCGCTTAGGTAGTGCGGAATCTTATTGCCGAGATAAGCGATGTCTAGTTTTTCCGTTATGCCTTTTACAAGCACCTCGACATCCTCTTTCCTGTACCCGTAATTTCTAGGAGAGAATGAAATATCATCCCGCACAGTAGGCGCGATAATCTGCTCCTCGACGTTTTGTAGAAGCACCCCGATCCGCTCCCTTATCCTGGCATAATCTCTTGATGGGTCAACCCCAAAAACGCTTATCACCCCCTCTGAGGCTTTAAGAAGCCCAAGAAGGTGGAAAAGAAGAGTTGATTTACCGCTGCCGTTCGGTCCCAAGATTACGACCCGCTCCATTTGGTGGGCTACGAAGTCAATCCCACAGAAATGGAGCTTCGTCCCGTCAGGGTATGTGTATTTCAGGTTGCTCACTCTTACTATCTCTTCCAAAACACACCTCTAATGATGTTCGGGGCATAAAAATAGAAAGCCAGGGTAAGAATAAATACGATAGAAAACAAGAGTAGATAGATTCCGTACTGGCTAAACCCCTCCTCTAGCCTCGCTCCTAGGGAAACACCGAAAATAAAAAGACCGATTGCCAAAGGTAAAATATCTTTTTGCGTGAACCTTCTCTCACTATTCTCGTCTGCCATTCTTCCCCCGTACCCCCTTACCTGCATTACGCCGTATAGCCTTTCACTCAAATCAAGCCCTCTAATAAGGAGAAGACCAATTCCGGACGCAAAGTTTCTTACGTTTTTTATGTAGCTTCTTTGACCAAATCCCCCTCTTACTTTTAAAGCCCTAAATAGATTTCCCATAAGCCCGAGGAGTATAAAAAGCGAACGGTATGTGAGATATAACCCCTCCAATATTAGCCGGGGAAGAAAAGGGCTTAGAGTGGCAAAAACGCTCGGATAAGGTGTCGTTGTAATCAAAATCACCATAGCGAGAGCCGCATCGAGGGCTTTAAGAACAATGGTAGCTGGCATAATCCAATCCCCGTTTAAGCTGCTTATTGCAAAGAGGAGGGCGAATATGGCGGGATAAGCGGCTATAGAAATGATTTTAAAAAACGGGAGTCTGGTTAAGATTACCAAACCTGTGAGCATTAAATATATGCTAAGAAGAACTATAAAATCGCTTGTTATCACAATGGATAAAAGAACAAGCGCAATAGATATCATCTTATAAAATGGTAAAGCCCGGTGGAGAAAACTTTTTCCGCTATTTGCATAATAGTCAATTATTCCGATATCCACCAAAACCCTCCTAAGTTACCTCTGACAGAACCAGGTCTGGCCTGACGCGCGAGACGTATCTTATAACAAAGCCGGTAATCACTCCCTCTAATATCCATCCAAACACCCCAAGGGAAAAAACCGTCTTCGCAAATGTTTCGATATCTATTCTTTTATCCTCTATTTTGTGCCTCTTGTTTTCTCCCTCAGGCTCAAGAGAGAATATTTTCCCAAGAGGATTTTCCTTATGGACATGCAGGACTCTCTCCGGATTGATTTGAGATATGTAAACGACTCCTATCATGAGACACGTGCTTATAATAAGGCTTAACACCGCCGCTAGGGCTGCCGACATGCCGGGAGACAATCTGCCGGCGCCAAAAACACCCAGGAAAACACGAAAAAAGTAAAAGCCCAGCATAGCCTCAGTTCCGACTATTAACGTATTTAGTCCTACAACGGTGACACCGCCGTGCCCAAACATTGAAATGATTAAATCAACAATAAAAATAGATATAAACCCTAGAGCAGGACCCAGAACTATCCCCGCAATCACACTCATGTTTATATGATATGCAATTGGAATAATATCAAGCGTCATACCCAAAATCATGAGCGCCGAAACAATGCCGATAAGAGGTATCTTTCGCCCTAGTTCAACATCACGAACCCTCCTCATACAAAAATAAAGAATTACGGCGGTTGCCGCCCAACCCGCTAACACAAACCATATAGGCATCACGCCGTCAGGAATATGAATATGAGACATCTAAATTTTCCCTTCGCATGGGCACAGCATGCCGTGCCCCCATTCACCTACGGCACCTGACATTCTCTGCACTTTCCGAAGAGCTGCAAAAAATGCTGTTGAATCTTGAATCCAGTCTCTCTGGACAACCTTCTCGATATATCCTCAAGAGGGCACTCTTCAAAATCCACCACCCGATTGCACCCCATACACACTATAGGATGCTGGTGTCCGCTTGGTGCCAGAGCATAGCTTTGACAACCATCTTCAAGATGCACCCTTACTACCAGACACAATTCCTCAAGTGCCTCAAGGGTTCGGTAAATTGTGGCAAGTCCCGTTCGGGGAAGTATCTTTTTTACGCCCCTGTGTACCTCGTTTATTGATAAATGCTTCATGCTTTTTTGCAGGATGCCTAACACCGCAAGGCGCTGCGGCGTGCATTTAAGCCTTCCCCCCCGAAAAATGGCTCTTATTTCCTTAGGGACATGACTGATAGCATTGGCGTCTCCACCTTCCTGCCTATGACGAGAGGCTTTAGAGATGTATTTGAAATCAGACGAGCCGCGTATTGTCGAATTCCTTTTTGAATTCATATTGGTTTATGTAATTGAGAAATTTTCTCAATTATAATATGCCTTCCCCGCTCTGTCAACCTTGATGCATCATGCAATAGAGAAATGGAACTGCTCCGACTAGATTTATTCATTTACCAAACACACATATCAAGGAATTACTGGAGCGCCGGTAATGGCAGGAGGAAAACATTGGGAAGAAAGCCGCCATACTATTTTGATCAAGCCGAGAGGCTATACGTAGTCGAGCTCTGCACGCTTAAAGAAATCGCTTCTAGACTGAATCTGGCAAAACGCACCCTCATAAATTGGAAGAGGCGAGGGAATTGGGAGGAAAAAAGAATCAGATATATTGAGAGCAAAAAGAAATTTCATGAAGAACTTGAGGAATTGGCAAAAAAGCTCATTCGGTCAATCATGTCTTATGTGGATTCCGGAAAGAAAATAGATGTTGGAAGGATTCATGCGATTAAATATATTCTCTCTGAGATAACAAAAATCAACCAATATGAAGAAATCAGAACTGAACCTGAGAGGGAAAGCATAGAGAAGGTATTAAGCGGGGACACCATAAGGTCGATTATAAGACAGGTATATGGAACTGAGCTATAAACAATTTATCAAACCCATGATTTCACCGTAGGAGCGCCATCCTGGTGCAACTCAATGGCAACTAGATGTAGAGACACGCCATGGCGTGTCTCTATAATAACGTTTGGCAAAGTCAAATGTAGCGGAGACCTTTAGGTCTTCATAGGGCACATCTTTGTAGGAGCGGCTTCCAGCCGCGAATATGTCGCACACAGCCTGTCTCGACCCGTACGTCCAGCCAGTCGAAGGGGCGAATATTCGAGCCACAGAAGAATGACCGGGGTTGACAAACCTGAAACTCCCACGAAAAATAAAACACCAATCATCAAACCCATGGAGGACTGACAGTTGGAAAGAACTCTCTCAATCGTAAAGCCCGACGGAGTGGGGAAAAATGTAATCGGCGAAGTCATAGGAAGATTCGAAAAGAAGGGACTCAGGATAGTTGCCCTTAAAATGGTGAAGCTCACAAAGGGGAAAGCCGAGGGGTTTTATGCGGTTCATAATGGCAAGCCCTTTTTCAAAAGCCTTACCGAATTTATGTCATCCGGTCCCTGTGTCCCGATGGTAATTGAGGGTAAGGATGCGATTTCCAGGGTGCGTGAAATCATGGGTGCTACCGATCCGGCAAAAGCGGATAAAGGAACGATCAGAAGGGATTTTGCATCAGATATAGAGAGAAACATAGTTCATGGCTCTGATTCACCCGAATCCGCATCCTTTGAGATACAATATTTTTTCAACTCCCTTGAAATCCATTGATAAGTCCCCCTTTACAAAGGGGGATTTAGGGGGATTTTCCTGATTAATCCAGAGATCCTCGCCTTACCATAGCCGTTTGAAGCCTTTTGCCAAACTCCTCTGCAAAATGAGATGCTACATCGTTAAGCTTGGTTTCTCTCCGAAGAATCTTATTCATTGACGTTACACCCATATTAGATATTCCACAGGGCACTATCAACGAGAAATAACTAAGATCAGTATTCACATTTAAGGCAAAACCATGCATTGTGATAGAGTCCTTCACAAACACCCCTATTGCCGCAACCTTCTCCTTCCCGACCCAAACCCCGGGATGCTCCGATATTCTCCCTCCATCTATTCCGAACCCTTTAAGGACCCCTATAAGCGTGTCTTCAAGCATATGCACGTAAGATTTAACGCCTAATTTAAACCGCCTAAGGTTTATTATCGGGTAACCGACAAGCTGTCCAGGACCGTGAAACGTAACGTCTCCACCGCGCTCAATCTTCCAAACTTCAATTCCGCGCCTCTTCATTTGATCTTGAGAAATTAGGATATTATTCGCCTTCCCGAATCTTCCAATCGTAACAACCGGCTTATGCTCAACTAGAAGAAGGAATCCTTTATGCTGAGTGTTTGACGAGACCCTTTTCTGAAGCTCCCTTTGAAGAGAAAGGGTTATAGAGTAATCAACCCTCTCCAAGTAAATCCAATCAACAATATTATCCGAGCCTGGGTTCATAACTTCATTGAGTATAACTTGCCTCGATAACCATCTCCAAGCCCTACTCAAACAATATATTTATCCTCAAACCGTTTTACGTTACACTAAAACTTAAATATAATCTTTACAAACAGGATGAAGAAAACCCGTTCAAACAAAATCAGCCACACTGAGCTTCATAAAAGATTATCAAGGAAAGAAATCAGCCCGGTGTACATCTTTTCAGGCGACCAGTCCTTCCTGATGGATAAAGCGATATCAGAGTTAAAGGGAGTCGCGCTCGGAGACTCAGAAGATTTTAACTTTTCCAATTTCCGCGGTGAATCAGCCTCTGGGAGAGAGGTAATCGAGACTGCCAAAACTTATCCCATGCTGTCCAAAATGAGGCTGGTTGTCGTAAAGAACGCAGGTGAGCTTTCCGAAAGTGATTTAAGATCCCTTGATTCTTACATCTCATCCCCATCTCCGTCTACCTGTCTTATTCTCACAGTCGAAGAAGAAAAAGACCTCAACTTGGAAAATAAAAAAAATATCATTTATGTTGATTTCGCTTTAGATGCAAAAGATATCCCTCAGCAAATAATCTCAGAGGCAAAAACACTAGGATGTGAGATTACAAAAGGGGCGGTGGATACCCTAGTGTCATTGGTTGGGGAGAACCTACTAGACATTCATAGAGAGCTTCAAAAACTCGCCATCTTTGTTGGTGATAGGAATAAGATATCGGCTCAAGACGTTGAGAAGCTCACCCAAAAAGAGCAGTTTCAAGACGTATTTCAGCTTGTAAACGCAATCTCCGATAAGAATAAGAGAAAGGCGATGAAAGCCCTTTTGGAGCTCGAAGCGGCGAAGGAGGAGCCGCTTGCGATTCTAAATAGAATAAGCTGGCGATTTAGATCAATCTGGAAAGCAAAAGAGCTTATTGATCAAAACATCCCGCAGGAGGAGATTTTAAAACGGCTTAGAACATCGGCTGGTGCCTTTTATTACCTAAGACAGCAGGCAAAGAATTTTTCCTATGAAGATATCAAAAGGATAACTCAAACTATCTACGAGTATGATAGAGCGCTTAAAACCTCTTATATTCCAAAGAATATCACTCTAACCAAACTCGTTTTAGAGCTTTGTAGCTAGCTTATATATCTGCGCCTATGTAGCGGTATTTTTAGTTAATTCATAAACCCTTTTTGAAAGCCTGGAGACGCTCCTGGAAGCCGTGCGTTTATGAATTATCCCCTTAGACGCAGCCTTCTTAAGCGTAGACTCCGCTATCTTCAAGATTTCAAGGGATTTTGTCACATCTTGAGCCTTTATGGCGGCATCAGCCTCTTTGGTAATGGTCTTTAGAAGAGAAAGCATATGCACATTTCTAGCCCTCCTCTTTAAACTCTGACGATTCTTCTTTATAGCCGAACGAATTCTTTTAGCCATAAACTACCCCTCAATGTTAAATTAATGAAATAGTCTTCTGGCAATTGCCAATTTGTCAAATGTATTTTGCAGGGTGTCATTTTATAGGGATGTACTCTGTAGGGGCTGAACCCTGTCCTGAGCCGAAGCCCTGAGCAAAGCGAAGGGACAGGCGAAGGGACTGTTCAGCCCACCTTATTCTTATCCTACTCATGTAGAGACACGCCATGGCGTGTCTCCATAATAACGTTTGGCAAAGATAAATGTAGCGGAGACCTTTCGGTCGCCACTTCACAGGGTAGCCCACCAGTCCCTGTCCTGAGCACTTCGGCGGAGTTTATCCTGAACGAAGTGAAGGGCTCAGTGTAAACTCCGTCGAAGAATTGCTGGTGGGTATCATGTGGTTATTACTGTAGAGACGCCATTTATGGCGTCTGATTAAATGTAGCGGCGACCTCAAGTCATTCTCCCTTACACCCCTAAAAACGAAGGCTGGACTTTCCAGTCCCGCACACACTCATTACAATAAATCGGGGTAGCCCACCAGTCTTGCTGGTGGGTATCGTGTGGTTATTATTGTAGAGACGCATTGCCATGCGTCTTGATGTAGGAGCGGCATCCCTGCCGCGAAATAATCGCACCGGTAGGTCAGACATTCCTGTCTGACACTGTCATTGCGAGGGAACCGAAGCAATCTCTCCCTATTTTTACTCAACTTCCAAATCTATGGTATAGTCTATATGAAATCGGAGGGTTTAAAATGAAATTCTTTCTTGATACCGGCAACCTGGATGAAATAAAAGACGCCGCGAGCCTTGGAGTCCTGGATGGAGTTACGACAAATCCAACCCTTGTATCAAAAGAAGGGGAGCAGAAGGGATTCAAGGAGCTTATAAGAGAGATCTGCGAGATAGTAAAAGGCCCCGTAAGCGCAGAGGTGTTAAGCACAGACATAGAGAGAATGCTAGATGAGGCAAGGGAGCTTTCTCGAATCCATCCAGACGTGGTAGTCAAATTGCCACTAACCGAGGATGGAGTTAAAGCAACGAAAAAGGTATCCGAAGAAGGAATCAGGGTAAATGTTACCCTTGTTTTCTCACCCTCCCAGGCCCTTCTCGCCGCAAAAGCCGGAGCCGCCTATGTAAGCCCGTTTGTCGGCAGGCTCGACGATGTCTCTAACGTAGGCATGGATATTGTAAAAGACATAGTTCAAATCTACAAAAATTACGGTTATCCCACCGAGGTATTGGTTGCAAGCGTTCGCCATCCCCTCCATGTAGTCGAAGCCGCAAAGATCGGAGCCCACATCGCCACAATGCCACACAAGGTGCTTAAGCAACTCGTTAAACACCCCCTCACCGATTTCGG
>JAKEHC010000005.1 GCA_022615255.1 Candidatus Dadabacteria bacterium
CCTTCTTTCGGCATTCTTATACCATCTATATAAATGTTATCTTCTAGGTCTATTCCTACTCTTCCCTTTGCTATAAGGTGATGTACTGCAAAGGGGTAGATAATCCATTCACCCTCCTTTCTTATTTTTTCCTCCATCTCCTTTAAATTGTGTTCTTTGAATCCTTCTAAAGAGATTTGATCCGATTGTATGATTGCCGGACCGAAACGCTCTTTATTGCTGGCAAGAAAGACCGTGCATTTAAGAGATCCCTCTCCAGCCCTAAGTGCTTGAACAGGGGCTTCGACCCCTCGCACTAGGTAGGTTTTAGTAATATCACCGGGATAGATATTTAGAACCCTGTTCATGTATCTTTTTATAAAAAGACCGCCGACTCGCCTTCTGTAACCGGCAAGAACCACAAGATCGGGGTGACATATCTCTTCCATAAGAGCAATAGTAGCCGCATCATATAAGTCTCTAGCTTCATTATCGTCAGGGTTTCTTTGTAGAATATCGAAGAACGATTTAGAGCTTAGGCTAACTACTGGGATGCCGAATTCCCTAGCCCTTTCTGCCCCTATACAGTTTGGAACGTTTGTAACAACCACCTCAATTTTTCCATAGTTTTTCCCTGCGGATTTTTCTATTCTAATTTGCTCTTCGTAGAGAGCTATGAGGTTTGTTCCTGTGCCGGAGACCAAAACAGCTATGCTCATCGGCTTGTTTTCCGGTTCGTATAATAGCTTCACTTCATTCATACTTATCACTTATAATTTGCTTTAGTCTCCTTTTTATGGAAATTATATCCGCTTAATAACCATGAGCAACTTGACTCAAAGGGTGCTTACGGCAGTAGTCGGAGTGCCTATACTTTATTTCATTTTTTATCTGGGTGGAATACCCTTTCTCATACTTATACTTCTGGTTATCTTATTTGGGAGCCTAGAGCTTGCTAGGCTTCTCGAAGCAAAGAAGGGGGTTAATGTAGAAAGAGAATTGAGCGTGGCATGTAGCCTTGCTCTCGGAATCGCCGCCTATTTTGGGTATTTCTATTTTGCCGTTGTTCTCACATTCTCAGCGATAATGACTTTTTTATTAGCATTAAGAAGAAAGGATTTGTCTCAAGCTAACACTATCATAAGCACAACCCTTTTTTCGATTATTTATCTCGGATGGTTCTTAAGCCACGCTATTTTACTTAGAAACCTGGGTCATAACCCAGGCATAAAAAATTATGCTGAGACGGTTCAGTTGCTCAGGGATGCGGGATTTTTCTATTTATTCTTTGTTGTATCTTGTACCTTCTTAAATGATACCGGAGCTTATTTCATAGGAAGATGGAGGGGAAAAAGAAAGCTGATTCCGAATATAAGCCCGGGAAAGACGGTTGAAGGAACAATTGGAGGTATTATTTCCTCTGCTCTTGCTGGCGGCGCGACAAATCTCATTTTTAAAGCCCCGATTGAATACCCGTGGGCTTTTCTATTTGGATTTATAATTGGAATGGTTGCTGTCTTTGGGGACCTTTGTGAGTCCCTGATTAAAAGGAGCGCTGAGGCAAAGGACTCGGGAGGCATCCTTCCTGGACATGGGGGCATTCTTGATAGATTCGATAGCCTGATTTTTACCTTTCCCGTTTTTTACTATCTGATCTTACTTTACTACTGGCTTAAAGGCGTCTCTGTTGGCTCGTAGGCTAATAGCAATAATGTAGAGACACGCCATGGCGTGTCTCTACAAATTTCAATCCCTCATAGGTAAGTAGGGCTGGTTTGAAGCATACCGAAACACTGTAGACACGGAACAATGTTCTATGCCTACTATCTTTCCTTTTTAAATAAAGTAAACTTAGAATATAATTCAAAATATCGAGGGTAAATAGATGGGAAGAGAATACAGTAGGTTTATAGCCGCTGCTGTACAAACAGCGCCTGTTTTTTTAAACAAAGAAGAGACAATAGGTAAAGCCTGTAGTTTAATAGAGGAAGCCAGGGAGAACGGAGCCGATCTAATAGTATTTCCAGAGGCTTTTATCCCTACATATCCCTACTGGCCAAAGGACTTAGGAACTGGACCCGAAAGGAAGCTTGTTCTTGATGCATATACTGAGCTTTATAAAAATTCGGTTGAAATCCCGAGCGAAGACACGGATAAACTTATTGAGGCGGCTAAAAAGGCTGGGGCTTATGTAATTATTGGTATGAATGAAAGAGATGGGGGCACTCTCTATAACACAATACTATATATAGACAAAAGCGGAAAGATCCTGGGTAAGCACAGAAAGCTCATGTCCATAGACAGTGAAAAGTGCATCTGGGGAATGGGTGACGGAAGCGACCTCAGGGTTTTTGATACCGAGCTTGGAAAGGTAGGAGGGTTTTTCTGCTACGAGCACCATATGACTTTAGCTAAATACGCAATGTATGCAGAAGGGGAGCAGATACACGCAGGGCTATGGGCAGGGCATGGTTTTGTTAAGCCGACTATGGATTTCGCTAGCAGGCAATACGCATTTGAGGGACAGGTGTTTGTGATTGCGGCTTCCCTTTACATTAATGAAGATATGGTTCCTGATAGCTTTCCTCTTAAGAAATACACAAAGTGGGATTTCCCGGGCGGGAGCGGAATAATAAATCCAAGGGGGGAATACCTTGCTGGTCCTCTGTATGATAAGGAAGGAATCCTCTATGCAGAAATTGATATGGATATAATTATAAGGGCTAAGGCGGTGATCGATGGTACGGGACACTTCTCAAGACCTGACATATTAAGCTTAAATATAAAAAAGGAAAAGTATTCACCGATAAGAACCGAACAAGGCGGGCTAGAAAACACTGGCTCGACCTCGCACACAGAAAGCCACTCGAATGAATACAGTGAGATTAAGAAAGAGATGAGAGAGTTAAGAGAAAGATACGATAGACTTGAAACTAAGATCGAAGAGCTTTTAAAAAATTCAACTACAGGTTACAAAAGGGTTAGGAGATAGGTTAAGAGAAACAATAATTTAGGCGGTCTTTACAGTTGATAATTTTAAATTGAGCTCGAATTTAACCAATCGAGACATGAATGTAAGGGCGACCGGTCGGTCGCCCTTACAACAATCATCCGCTCGGTAGTTCCAATCCCTTTCAGAGATTAATGAACTTTTTTACTCTCGACACAACATTGAAGCCGAGCAGGCTCAGATGGAAGTACTCATACAAGAGGTCAATTTCATGAAAAGCGAATGTAAAGCGAAAATGAAAAGCGAAAAATCGCTTTTAACTCATCTTAATTATGTAATAATTAATAATTTTCCGGTTTCGCTTTACAATATGAAAAAATTGAAAAACGAAATGAAAAATTGAAAAGCGAAAAAATTGCCCCCCTGAGATATTGAAAAAACCTGATTGCCAAAAAAGCGAAAGTCCCACTTTGAAAAAGGGGGATATAGGGGGATTTTAATAAAGGAGAAAACAAATCCACCCTAACCCTCCTTTAGAAAAGGAGGGAATTACTTTCCCTCTTTGTAAAGGGGGATACAGAGGGATTCTTGGCACGGATAGCACAGAGAGTTTAGAACTTTTAAAAGGTGTTAAAACTCTGCAATCTCTGTGTGTAAAAATAGAGGCTAAGGTGAAAAGAACGGAAGGTCTCATACAAGAGGTCAGTTTACTGGAAAACGAGTGGAAAACGAAAATGGAAAACGAAAAGTCACTCCTAAACAACGGTAATCATTCAGAAAATATTGGTAATGAAAAGTCGTTTTCCAAAACACGAAATAGTGGAAAACGAAATGAAAAAGTGGAAAACGAAAATGGAGGAGGACCTAAAGATGAGACAATTGATCCATGGGATATTGAAAAAACTCCGATTGCCAATGTAGCGGCGACCTTCAGGTCGCCATAACTTCTCTATGCTCTATGGCTAAAAATAGAGGAGAGGGTTAGTGGTACATCTGTCGTAACTTAGGCGAGGGTAAAAAGACCGGAGGCTCTCATATAAAAGGTCTATTTCCTGCAAAACGATTGCAAAACGAAAATGCAAAACGAAAAA
>JAKEHC010000205.1 GCA_022615255.1 Candidatus Dadabacteria bacterium
AGCTTGGAGAAGAGATATCACGTGATTACAATGGAATGAAGCCGGTATTGGTTACTGTTCTAAGAGGGGCGATTGTATTTGTATGCGATTTGATGAGAGAGATTTCTATACCTGTTACCCTGGATTTCCTTTCTATATCAAGCTACACAGGACAAGCCCACACAGGCATAGTAAGAATCCTAAAGGACCTGGATGAGAATATCGAGAACAAGTATGTTATCTTAATAGAGGACATAATTGATACAGGGCTGACACTTAACTACATACTAAGAACCCTAAGGGAAAGAAGACCTGCTGAGGTTCGTGTATGCACCCTCCTAGATAAAAGGGTTCGAAGGATTGTGGATATCCCTCTAGATTACGTAGGATTCGAAATTCCGGATGAGTTTGTAGTAGGATATGGGATGGACTACAAACAGAATTATCGGAATCTTCCATTTATCAGCGTTCTTAAAGAGGAAATCTTAGGCGGGTAAGGAATTTTAATTATGATCTAACAAGAACCCACATGGTGATGAGAATTCTGTTGTAGAGCTACTATGACATACAGCTGAATCCAAGGCATCTATTTATTTATCCCTGCCCTTTCAAAAACCTGTCGTATATATGGCTAAGCAAATATATAGCGTACTAGGGAGAGCGCTCCCAGTAAATATGTGAGCCAGGAAACAGTTTTACCCTTACCTGACAGTAGTTTTAATATAGGATAAGAGATAAAGCCAAAACAAATACCATCGGCGATACTGAATGTGAACGGTATCCCGATAAGTGTTAAGAATGCAGGAAGTGATTCAGTAAAATCATCCCAGTTTATATTCTTTATTGATTGTATCATCAAGCTCCCTACAATGATGAGTGCCGGAGAAGTAAGGGGGTAGATAAAAACCCCCTTTGAGATCTCATGCCCCCCGCCAATCATTTCTACAATCGGATAAAAAAAGATAGACAAAAGAAAAAGTATAGCTATGACTACACACACAAAACCCGTCCTACCTCCCTGAGAAACCCCCGTTGTGCTCTCTATGTAAGCAGTAACAGTTGATGTTCCTAAAAGTGCTCCTACGGATGTTCCTACAGCATCAGCCATTAACGCCCTGCTTGCTCTAGGGAGCTTTCCATTCCTCAAAAAGCCCGCTATTCCCGCAACCCCTATTAATGTGCCTATCGTATCAAACATGACCATGAAAAGGAAAACTATGGTGACAGTCATGAAGTCAACTTCCAGCGCTCCTCTTATATCCAGCTTTAGTAATGTAGGAGAGAGAGATGGAGGGAGGGAAATAATGCTGCCCGGGTAAACAACAATTCCAAGAAAAAGCCCAAGAATCGTGGATGTTATAATCCCAATTAAAATAGCTCCTGTAATCCTCCTCGTCATTAAAATGGCTGTAAAAATTAACCCGAAGATAGAAAGCAACACCGCTTCCTTTCTTAAGTCGCCTAAACTTAAAATACCCTCCAAGCTCTTCTCAACTATTCCCGCTTGAAGAAAACCAATGAGGGCGATGAATAATCCAATCCCTCCTGCTATCGAATCCTTCAGTGATTGGGGGACGGCGTCAAGAATAATCTCCCTGATCTTGAAAATAGTCAGAACTATAAAAATAATCCCGGAGATAAACACCGCTCCGAGCGCCTTTTGCCAGGCAAAACCCATACCCAACACGACTGTAAAGACAAAAAAGAAGTTCTCCCCCATTGCAGGGGCAACCCCGATTGGATAATTGGCATATATTCCCATTATTAGGGTAGCAACCGCAGCAGATATGCAAGTTGCCATCATCACGGCTCCGAATTCCATCCCTGCCTGCGAAAGAACTGCAGGTTGCACAAAAATTATATAAGCCATAGTCATGAATGTAGTGAGACCGGCGATGGTTTCGGTC
Organism: Candidatus Dadabacteria bacterium; assembly: GCA_022615255.1. Classification (GTDB taxonomy): domain Bacteria; phylum Desulfobacterota_D; class UBA1144; order Nemesobacterales; family CSP1-2; genus CSP1-2. The sequence continues at coordinate 1,887 of JAKEHC010000205.1, forward strand.
TTTAAAGATGTTCCTTTCTCATTAAAACCAAAGAAATTTTCTAACGTTTTCATTTAAGAAAATTAATTTGAAATTTTTTGTTGAATTATATCAAGAATCATTTCAGATGTACACCTTCCGGTTAATGGGAGGATGAGCGCACTTGTAGGTAGGGATTCGGGTAATATCCCACTATATCCCCCTTTTTAAAGAGGGGTATACGCGGGCGGGGTGCGAAAAAGAAACAGAAAACGCCGTAATTTTCTATGCGCAATATTTGAGCCAAAAAAGATCTAGCTTGAAATCCTATCTGCACATTATTTTCTTGTCTTCATTAATAAGAAGGAGTTATAATTTGAAATGTCAAAGGGTCAAATGAAATTCGGCATAGCGGTCCCAAATTTTGGAATGTATGCGAATAAAGATTCAATCCTGAAGATTGCAAAAATCGCAGAAGACCTTGGGTTTGACTCTATCTGGGTAAGCGACCACATCGTAATACCAGAATCCCATCAGGGATTTGGCAACGTATTCTACGAGCCGCTTGTAACACTTAGCTATATAGCCTCTTTAACTACCAGGATTCACCTTGGTACAAGCGTAATAATTTTGCCATATAGAAACCCTCTCGTGCTTGCTAAGATGCTATCAACCCTGGATGTCATTTCAGATGGAAGGTTAATCCTAGGGGTTGGAGCAGGGTGGCTAAAGGAAGAGTTTCAAGCTCTAGGCGCTTCTTATGAAAAAAGGGGGAGTATCACGGATGAGTACATCAAAGTCTTAAAGGAACTCTGGACCAAAGAGAAGCCAAGATTAGCAGGCAGGTACATCAAGTTCTCGGATATCAACTTCCTGCCAAAACCCGTTCAAAAGCCGCATCCTCTTATATTGGTAGGTGGAAATAGCAGAATAGCCATCAGGCGGGCTGTAAACCTTGGTAACGGTTGGCATGCCGTAGGGCTTACACCCGACGAGATAAAGGAAAAAGTAAAATACTTAAACGAATTGTTAGAGGAGAGAAAAAACACTAAATCAGATTTTATCATTTCTTTGAGGAAAAACCTTCAAATCAAGGGCATTTCAGGAAAGAAGTTGAAAAACACAGATGAAAGAGAAACACTCCGCGGCGTCCCTGAAAAGATAGTTGAAGGAATAGAATATTATAGAGATGCAGGGGTTTCTCATCTAATCTTTCATGTTCTAAGCGGGAGTATGGAGGGCGTCCTTGAAACTATGAAGGTCTTTTCGCGCGAAATTAGACCTGCCCTTAAGCTCTAAATTGTGTACGCAATGATGGCGAAGATCAATCTACGCTTTCGCAATCACACGAGACATCGGGTATGTCTACTTGTTCATCCGTATTAGGATCAATTATTACAAAATCTGTTAGACTAAGACCCTTCCCATCTTCAGATAATATAGCTTGCCCGGAAACAATATCTATAGATATTTCAACAGGGGAAGTAACTTCAAAAGGTGTACCAGCGAAGTCACATGTTGTTCCATCTTCGCTTATTACACCCATTAAAGTACCAGAGACCTGACCAATACCTGTTATTATAGTATCTATATCTATTGTGCAAAAAGCGCCACCTGGTGTAAGTTCAACTGTTAGCACCTTCTCAACCGGATTCATATCTACCACACCCGTATAAGTTACTGCGTTCTGTTCAAAGAATGAGTTATCCATGTTTGACGGCACATCATCACAGGTAAGATTTGTGCCACCGCCGCCGCCACTACTACAACCCGCAATGATACTGCTAAATATCATAATGCAAATAAGAGATGAGGTTATAGAAAGTTTGTTAATTAATTTTCTCATCAACATCCTCCTTTTCTTTAATTATAGTTTTTAATCCCTCTTACAGTTATTCAGAACCTAGTCATTATTAAGAAAAACTAAGATTGATATTCCTTTAAAATAAATATGTTGCATATACTAGCACAATATTAAAATCAATTTCAAGTGTTGTTTTTGCAAAGTGATAACGTCGCCGATGAGGCGTTTTTTGAACCTCCTTTTACTATATCAATCCACACTCTCACAGTCAGCCGCAAAATCGGGAAAAGCTATTTGTTGTGGTGGCGATTCTGTTGGGTCTTCAACTACAAAATTCGTTAGGTTAATAGATTGCCCATCTACTGTAGCCTGCCCAGAAATAACGTCCAAGTCGGGCGCAAAGGCGCAAGGAAAACCTGGAGTCGTAATGTTAAAAAGTTCACCGGCGAAATCGCATGTATCCCCATTTATAGTACCTCCTAATAATGTACCACTATCACATGGTAAATCCTCTATCGGAGGAGGACTAATATCTAATGCTATATTACAAGAAGTACCACTAGAATTTACCATTAGAACCATTGTTACGTTAAAGACTGTACCATCAATTATTTCAGAACCCGTATAAGTTATATCATGCTGTCTAAAGAAGTTGTTTTGCATGTTCGCTGGTTGCGGGATGTCTTCACAGTCGGGAGGCGGTGTAGGTGACGGAGAAGGAGTCGGTGTGGGTGTTGGAACGGGAGTAGCAGTCGGGGTAGGAGTAGGTCCTCCAGTAGGGGTTGGGGCAGGTATATTTGTCGGCGTGGGAGTAGGAGTAGGCGATGAAATTGGAGTAGCAGTCGGCATAGGAGTGGGTGCCGCGGTCGAGGTAGGTATCGGCGTTGGCGGGTTAGTAGGCATGGCTGTAGGTGTCGGTGTAGGATTAGGACGATTACGACCACCGCTACTACAACCGGCGATTATATTGATAAGGAGAACGATACTAATAAGAAATGAACCTATAGAAAGTCTAAGAATTAATCTTCTCATCAAACATCCTCCTTTTACTCTAATATACCTTATTATATTTTCTACAGTTATTAATAACCTGGTCGAGATTGAAAAACGTGAAAACTGATACCTCCTTTCAGTAAAAAAATGTCAGATAGGCTATCATAATATTAAAACAAATTTCAAGTTGTAATGAAAAAAACTCGATTCACACTCAGGGCTTGTTGTGATAGCAATTTGACTTTAAAATAGGTTCAATCAGATGTGAAAGCAATATTCTATAGAAAGCGGAGGTAGTTATGAAACAAATTTTGCCCGGAATATTTACGTGGTCCTGGTTGTCGCCTAAGCATGGTTATAATTTTAATGGATACGCTTTCAAGAGTAACGAAGGTTTAATTGTAATTGATCCTGCCACCATGGACAGCTCTGACCTGGGATTACTTGAAAAACTCGGAACTCCTACACAGATAATATTAACAAACAAAGACCATGAACGAATGGCTTATGAGCTTCGAGAACGTTTTGGGGCAAAGATTCACATTAATAAAAAAGATACTCAGCCTCTCAAGCAATTCCCTGATTATACATACGAGGATGGCGACATACTGCCTGGAAATTTAAGAGCAATTAATATCTCAAACAACAAATCCCCTGGCGAGACAGCCCTATTATGGCTACTCGGAAAGGGAATTCTCTTTATCGGCGATGCCATTATCGGTTGGCCCCCGGGAGAGTTCTCGCTTCTTCCGTCATTCATATTTAAGAATCCTGAACTTGCAAAATATAGCATTAGAACACTACTTGATTACGAGTTTGACACGGTCCTAGTTGGCGATGGAGAGTGCGTTCTTACAGGTGGCAAAGAGGCTATTAAGAGGTTCTTAGACCGTAGGGATGTTCATTTAACCCTACCTGTAAGATAGTTATTATCCGGGCAACCACTAGCTTATCATGAATTGCTGTTCGACCACAGCGACAGGCTGGGTTTTCCAACCCCGCAGAAGAGAACGGGACTAGAGATTCCACCTCTCTTTACTTGTATTATCAATTCTTCACTTTACGGCTACCGAGTTGACACTTCCTAATTTCTGACTTAACTTTTATAACCGTAAGTAAAATAAAAGGGGTGAGATAAATGGCGGAAGTTGTAATTGGGAAGAACGAAAGCATAGATAACGCACTAAGAAGATTTAAGAGAATCGTCGAGAGAGAAGGCATTATCGCAGAATTGAGAAAGAGAGACCATTATGAAAAACCGAGTGAGAAGAAGAAAAAAAGGGCGCGCGCAGCGAGGCTCCGATTGCTAAAAAGACTGTCTAATAGAAGAGAGTAATTCAGTTATGCCTAAGGCGTTATTTAGTCTATTATTGGTTTCTCCTCTAACTTTTCGCCACACCAAAACGGAAGACACTGACAGCAAAGAGAAAATAACCGAAGACAAATCTACCTAAGTCATATAACCTGATAGAGAGGTTAAGATAGAGAACAAATATATTTAAAAAAATATTAGCCGTATAACTCTATTATGCTACATGGCTTGGTCTTAATTATTCCTGAATATATGCCGACAACTTCTGCCAAGGGCATTGTATTGAAT
>JAKEHC010000047.1 GCA_022615255.1 Candidatus Dadabacteria bacterium
TCTTGACTTTCTTTGGGCTAACGTAGAAGCTCATTAGGTCTTTCTCCACGTTTCCACTCTTTGTCTCGTTCTTAACCTCACTCTTAGCTATCGGTTTTGTGTATAAGTCCATATAGTCAAAAGCAGAGGAATTAATTTCCTGACTGATCTGCCTCAGGATAACTGCTCGTGGTAATGGGCAGATTAATATTGGAGGAGAAAAAGTGGTTAACTGCATACCCTCCCTGTCAATAGCTACCCCAGATTTCAGTGAGGTAAAACTAATGGCTAAGCCGAGTGTTATGATAGCGATTAACCTTTTCATTTCTTTTCTCCTCTTTTTGATTCTTGCTTATATGAGTCGCAAGAGATGTGCCAAGTCTTAGCAAGAGATGAAGGCTAGGCACAAACTAAGAAAAACTATAGAAAAATCAGGCGATTAGATCATTTTACGATAAGAATTTCAGAACAGCCGGATAGTTGATTTTTCAGTGAATGGTCTACTGCGTTGTCATAATGTCAATTTCGTTGACATTATTGGTGGTCTTATGTTAAAGTAGTAGCAGGAGCTTTCAGGGAAAGGAAAATGGGTTCTATCAAAAGACGAGTTCCTCAAATGCAAAGTCAAATTGGCGAAAAACTTCCGACAATACTGACAATCTACCAGAAGATGAATGCAGAGAAGGATCTACCGACCCTTTTGGATCTGGTCGCTCAGGAAGCTATGAGGCTAATAGAAGCGGATAGAGCAAGCGTTTTCCTCCTAGACCGGGAAAAACAAGAACTGTGGTCAATAGCGACTCTTGATGGCGAGCAGATACGGTTTGATGCCCGCCTCGGGCTAGCTGGGGCTGCTGCCATGACTGGGCAAACGATCAATGTGGAAGACGCTTATAAAGACCCCCGCTTTTATAGAAAAATTGACGGGCGCACTGGGTATCGCACGCGGAGCCTTCTTGTCGTCCCGCTCAGAAACCAGGAAGAGGAGATCATCGGAACGTTTCAAGTGTTGAATAAAAAGGGTGGCACTTTCAATAAGGACGACGAGGGGATTTTAGAAGCCTTAGCTGCACACTTAGCAACTGCCATTGAAACGGCACAATTGGTTGAGGAATTGAAGCTACATCGGAAGCAACTCTTAGATGAGAACACGCAGTTAAGGAGAGAGGTTGAGGGGCGATTTTCCACGCAAAACATCATCGGTTCGAGCCCACAGATTCAAAATATCGTGAGGTTGATCGAACAGATTAGCGATAGCTCCGTCAATGTGCTAATAGCTGGAGAAAGCGGAACGGGTAAGGAATTGGTGGCAAAGGCGATTCACTATAACAGCTCACGTGTGAGTGGTCAGTTTTTAGCACTGAACTGTGCCGCGATACCGGAAAGCCTTGTTGAAAGTGAACTATTTGGGATTGAGAAAGGAGTGGCGACAGGCGTGGAACGACGAGCAGGGAAGTTTGAAGAGGTAAATGGAGGAACATTATTTCTGGATGAGATTGGAGACCTGAGCCTATCTGCGCAGGCTAAGATTCTTCGTGTTCTGCAAGAGGGAGTAATAGAGCGTGTGGGAGGAAGAAAAGCAATCCCTGTTGATGTGCGAATCTTGGCAGCGACAAATAAGGACCTAGAAGCTGAAATACAAAAAGGAAACTTCCGTAAGGACCTTTATTATCGCTTGAAGGTGATCCATATTCAGATGCCAGCGCTTCGGGAAATCCCAGAAGATATCCCGCTCTTGGCGAACTATTTCCTGGAGAAATACTGTCGGGAGATGAAAAAGGAACCGAAGAAGATCGCAGCAGGGACACTCAGAAATCTTATGAATTACTCCTGGCCGGGAAATGTGAGGGAGTTAGAGAACGAGATGAAACGGTTGGTAGTTTTGACTCAACGAAGATTAATAACAGAGGAAGATCTATCCGAGATCATTCGAAATAGTGATAATAAGAAGATGCCCTTGCTGTTAATGCCAGTGCTGTCGTTGAAAAAGGCAGTAGTGGAATTGGAAAAGCATCTGATATTGGAAGCGCTTCAAACACACCAGCAGAACCAACGGCAGACTGCGAAGGCTTTGGGCTTGAGTCGCTATGGGTTGATAAAAAAGATGAAGCGGTATGGGATTAAACAAAACTAAGTTCCATTCTCTATAAACCCAGTTGTACCTTTTTAGTAAATTTCTTATACGAGTGCAAGGAAAAACCTTGCATTGTCCCGTTTATGCAAAAATCTAAATTCTCTGTCCTGATTTCCTATTTCAAAACCCCTTCCTTTCTCAAACTCTGAACCGAAACCTCAAATGCCTTGACGGTTCTTTCTACGTCTTCATCTGTGTGGGCTGAGCTGACAAGACCCCCCAGATGGAAAATATCGACACCCTCAGCAAGCATTGATAATTGAAAGAGTCTTGCTAGGTTTTTCTCCATCCCCATCTTTAGAACCTCAGGGGGAAGTGCTGGATGTCTTATATCTCCTCCAGTGAAATTTCTAGGCGCTATTCCCAGAGCTATATGAAATACAGAGCTGTCGCCGTACACACAACCTCTAACCTCATAAGCCTTAATAATCTCGTTTAAAGCCTTTCTCATATCCAATGCCCTGTTTGAAGCCTCTTTTTGAGGCTTCCCTGTTGAAACTATATTTAAACAGGCTATGCCGGCGGCTGCAGAAACAGGATTCGCATTAAACGTGCCCTGATGCCTTATCTTCCTTCTCTGGTTCCTTTCTTCTTCCTCACTGAATTCAAGCGATTCCAAAACCTCCTTTTTCCCTACAACTGCGCCCCCTGGGAACCCCCCCGCTAGTATCTTTGCGAGAGTTGTTAGGTCCGGGATTACCCCATAAAGCCCCTGCGCCCCGCCTGGAGACCACCTGAAACCCGTTACTACCTCATCAAAAATTAAAAGCACATCATATTTTGTTGTAAGCCCTCTTAGTTTTTCAAGAAAGCCGTCCGGAATAGGCACCTTAGCCCAGGAGCCGCCAGTCGGCTCGATTATCACCCCAGCAATGTCTTTATCGTTTTTCAAAACCCTTTCAAGAGGAGACAAATCACATGGAAGGGCAATTACAGTCCTTAAAACCTCGTCTGGAATCCCGACAGGGGGTATTTCCCAAGGCGGTCTTTCCCCAACTGTCAGGTAATCCTGCCAACCGTGAAAGTGCCCATGAAATTTTATTATTTTCGTTTTTCCTGTGCATGCGCGTGCGAGCCTTAGTGAAAGGAGCGTTGCCTCAGTGCCTGAGCTTGTAAACTTAACCCGTTCGGCTGAAGGAACAAGCCTTTTTACCATTTCTCCCCATCTTATTTCAAGCTCGCTAGAGGCACCATAATGCGTTCCCTTTAGAACGGCATCCCTAACAGCATTAATAACCTCCTCCCTTCCGTGACCTAATAGAAGCGCCCCATGCCCCATTGCGAAGTCTACATATTCGTTCCCGTCAACATCCCACTTCCTCGAGCCTTTTGCCTCAGTTATATAAGTTGGAAAAGGAAGTATGAACCTTGTGTCATGAGTTACGCCGCTTGGAAATATATTGACCGCCTTTTCATAAAGTGCCATCGATTTATGTCTTTGTTTTATATACATTTCTTCAATCATTAATCCTTCTCCTTAATCCATTTGTAAATTGGTAAGAGCGGCTTCCAGACGCGATTCTTGTCGCGCCAAGTCCTTGTCCTGAGCCTGCCGACAGAATGGCGCTCCTACCTTAACCCATCTTCTTAAGCTTTTTTCTAAATTTAATTTTACCCAAAAAGAATAATAAAAGGACATACCTCTGATAGAGTGCTAAATATAAATGCAGAAATATTAGTTGAAACTCGATGGTATTAAGGGGATAATAAGATAAAGGACAGACTAAATGAAAGGGATTCTCTATCTCATTCCCCTTATCTTTATCCTAAGTTGTGCTAAGGAGCCCCCTCCTCTCACTAGGACCGAGCCTATTAAGCAAAGAGAAAAAGCCCCTATTAAGTCAATTAATGTATTTAATGCTCCATTCGGCAAAGTCTGGTCTGCCACCCTGCAGGGGCTAAAATGGATGAAGTGGAATCCTGCTTTTGTAGACGAAGAAGACAGCATGATCAGACTCAAAGAAGCCTATGTCTATACAAAATCGGGAAAGCTGTTTAGAAATTATCGCTGGCCATCTAAAGAGGAAGCCAAACAATCCGATATAGATAATTACCTTGAAAAAGTCGCTATATATAACAAAAACATATTTGATTTTGATAGACCCCTCTTTTCTCAGGAAAATATGACGATAAAAGTAATTAAACTCTCAAAATCGCAAACGAAGGTTGACGTTAACTATAAAATCAATCTCCACTTGGCTTCGGGCAAATTGGATAGTGGGGTTAAATCAAGTGGATACATAGAATCTTTGCTTTTTGAACAAATTGGAGAGAGATTAAATGACAAACCTCAAGTTAAGATAACAAACAGGGGCAAATAAACAAATGAAAAGCGTTTTAATAATTCTAGCTTTTGTTGTAGCTATAGGACTCTTATTCTGGCTCGATAGGAAAGGCAAGTCTGAGAAATCAGAAGTAGAAGCAATCTACAATGAGATTTTCAAGATCCTTAAAAGAGTTAAATGGGGTATGACAATCGGCGAGCTAAGACAAGCATTTAAAGATAAGGAATTTGTAACTTCGGAAGAGTCAGACCAACTAATGGGCACCGGCTACATGGATAAACTCGGTGACCAGGACAGCTTCATTAGCTTCTATTTTCCCAATGGAGGCAAAGACACATTAATCAGAGCCGATTACTACCTTCTAAGCATGCCTAAAGAAAATGTTAATTCATTGTTCAGTAAGTTCGTAGAGATGCATGGAACTTCTTCTATACAAAATACCAGCAATGAAAAATTCGGTTCATGGGATTTAGGAGACAGTATTCTTACTTTAGAAGCAACCGAGGAAAATGAATTGAAGATACAGCTATGGAGTAAGGAATTTTACAGCAAAATTAATAAAACAATAAGTTAGAGCAGACGTCATAGTTACATTATTTTGTAATAGTTAATGTGATACTTGATAATTTTTTCGAAGGTAGCTCCCAAAGACACTAAACATAAAGTTAATCCCCTAAACTTATGTTCGGTGGCTTGCTCTCATTGCTTGCAGTTTGAAGAATTAGCATTAACTAAGCTCTAGCTTGAAGGGGTTTACCTGCTCTCTTCGCTTCCTCTGTATTCTTCAACCCAAGCTCTGATGCCTGCACAAGAACGGCCATCTTGCCTGAGTGCTTATTCTCATACATGATTTGATGCACATGGGGAATCTCATCATAGGCATACGTATGAGAAAGCACAGGCTTTATGATTCCCTTTCTCACAAGCTCGTTTGCGCGAATGCATTCAAGCGCATTAGCGAAGTGTGATCCGAGTATCCGTTTTTGATGCATCCATAGGTGTCTTACATCAAAAACGCAGTCGTATCCCGATGTCCCTGCACATATTACAATACGGCCAAAACGGCTGCATACAAATACACTCGTGGGAAAGGTAGCCTCGCCAACATGCTCGAACACAACGTTGGGATTCCTCCTCTCTCCAAGGATCTTCCATATCGCCTGTCCAAATCGTTTCATATCCTCTAATCGTTTTGCTTTTTCCTCTTCGGTCTCCCCATGCTTAAACATAATGTTTGGGAAGTGCTTTCTATTAATTACACCCTTTGCGCCTAGCTCCATACAGAGCTCAGCCTTTTCATCCGAAGATACAACGGCTATTGCGTCAGCGCCCACCATCTTACAAAGCTGTAGTGCGAACACACCTAGCCCTCCAGCCGCCCCCCATACTAGCACCACCTCACTAGGCTGAAGCTGAGCCTGAGTAATCAGCATCCTATATGCCGTAAAATAACAAAGCCCGTATGAAGCCGCCTCTTCCCACGTAAGATGCTCAGGTTTTGGTAGAACCTGCTGCGCCTGGACCTTTGTGAACTGTGCAAAAGAACCGTCGGGCGTCTCATAACCCCAAATCCTCTGACCGCGGCTAGCCATTGGATCATAGCTGATAAAATCATATGGCGTTTCGGTGCGGGTAGTATGCGTCTCGCTTTCAATATTACAATGAAGAATAACCTCATCTCCGGGCTTCCAGCTCTTGACATTCGAGCCTACCTTCCAGACAATCCCAGAAGCGTCGCTTCCGGCAATGTGATAATTCTCTTTATGAACATCAAGGACAGAAATAGGCTCACCGCGTCCTGCCCAGATTCCATTATAATTCACACCTGCCGCCATGACTAAAACAAGCACCTCGTTAGGTCCAATATCCGGAACTGGCATAACCTCCTCTTGAAATGACTTCATAGGCTCTCCATGGCGCTCTCTACGAATTACCCATGCCCTCATCGTTTTGGGCATGATATCCAGATCGGGAACCACACCTAGAGGAATGGGTTCGGTAATGTCCGCCCCTCTTACCGCATAAGCGAGACTTTCCATATCAGCAGCTTCTTTGACTACAACAAGGGTATTTTCGATTACCTGTTCATCATGAACCTTGTTTTTGGATGCACGCTTGGATTGCTTTTTACCTTTTGCCATGATTTTCTCCAGAGATTTATTTCGGCTATAAAAAAGAATTTAGGAAATCTAGTGTAACCGAGAATCGAATAAAATCAAGAATAGGCTTAATACTTAATTGTTGACAAGGTTTTTAAAAAAGGTATATCTAATAGCCAATTAATCTTTATGTATACTGCTCGAATTGAGAAAGTAATCTCAGTTTGGTAAATTAAGCAAGAGATAAACCCATTTTCAGCAGTGGGTGGATGTTAAACCTTTGGGGGTATAACCATGCCATTATTAACTGAAGAACATGAAGAAATAAGAAGAGCTGTCCGTAAATTCAGTGATGAGGAGATAGTTCCAGTCGCCCAGGAACTAGACCGACATCAGAAAGAAATACCGCGTGAAATTATACAAAAGATGGCAGAGCTTGGATATTTCGGTTTGATATTCCCCTCTGAATATGACGGAGTAGGGCTTGACTATATAAGCATGGCGATCGTTGCTGAGGAACTAAGCAGAGGTTGGTTAAGTGTTGGCAGCGTTATGACCAGGAGCATAATCACAGGAACACTTCTCCTTTCTCACGGCACTGAAGAGCAGAAAAAGAAATTTCTTCCCGGTATTGCAAGAGGAGAGATTATGACCGCCGCCGCCTTCACTGAACCCGACTCAGGATCAGATACAGGAAGCATGAAGCTACGTGCGATCAAGAAAGGAAACGGTTACATCCTGAACGGAGAAAAAACATGGTGTACATTTGCAAACCGCGCGCATGTCCTGACGGTGCTTGCGCGCACCGACCCGGACCCAAACAAGAAACATAGAGGGCTCAGCATGTTTCTTGTCGAAAAAGAGACAGGAGACACTATAAAACATCCAAATATATCCGGTGAGCCTATTCCCACCATCGGGTATCACGGAATGCGTTCCTACGCCCTTAGTTTCGATGAATGCTTTGTTCCTGAAGAAAATTTAATCGGCATGGAAGAGAATAAAGGGTTTTATCAGCTTATGGCTACTTATGAGTCCGCTAGAATTCAAACAGCCGCTCGCGCTGTCGGCTTAGCGCAGGCAGCCTTCGAAGCCGCACTCAGATACTCAAAAGAGCGCTCCCAATTCGGTCAGCCGATCTGCAACTTCCAGGCGATAAGAATGAAGCTTTCTGAAATGGCATCGAGGCTACAAGCAGCAAGACAGCTTGTTTATTACGCCTGCGGTATGAAGGATACCGGAAAGCGCTGCGACCTCGAGGCGGGAATGGCAAAGGTATTTTCTGCCGAGATGGTAGAATACGTCACAAGAGAGGCAATGCAGATTTTTGGAGGTTATGGATACTCTAAGGAATACCCCGTAGAGAGATTCTGGCGTGATGGTAGAGTGATAAGTTTGTTTGAGGGTACAAGCGAGATTCAACATGAGGTAATAGCAAGGCGGCTTCTCGATCTCTAAGAAATGCAGAACTAGCCACTAAGTCACAAAGACACAAAGAAAATAAACTTAGTGTCTTTGTGGTTGAATACTTTTTAAAGATAAATTAAGGAGGGAATAATCGTGTTTGTTCTAGATGGCGGAAAAAGAGTGGTTGTTCCAAGGACTGAGCTAACCTATCCCGGACATAATTTAAAGTTACACCAGAATGCCGCAGACCCGGCAAAATCACCTGTTGACCATGTGATGGCTGACCTTGAGGACGCCTGTCCCTACGAATTTAAAGGTGATAAGAGTAGACAAGTAATGGTTGAAGCGCTCAATGCCATAGATTTCGGAAAAAAGGTCGTGACCGTAAGACCGAATAACCTTCGATCTGAATTTTTCGATGGGGATATGGAAGCCGTGATGAGCGGCGCGGTGGATAAGTTTCATGGCGTGATTATCCCCAAAATTCACGGGCCTGAGGATGTAAA
>JAKEHC010000048.1 GCA_022615255.1 Candidatus Dadabacteria bacterium
AAATCAGCAATGGTTTGGGAATTAGAGCGGATAGATTCAACAAAATCTAAGAAGCCGCCTTTGAAATTATCGAGTAATGAATCGGATTCTTGTAACCGTTGTATTTCCGCCCGCCTTCTTTCCTGCTCCTCTTGTTTAAGGATTTCCGTGATCTTCTGTTCACTATCTGCAATGACCTGCTCTCTGAGCGCTTGAGCCTCTTGTGTTAGAGCTGGGACTTGTTGAACCAGCTCTTCAACCGTGTTTAATAGCTCATCTCTTTTTGCCTTTATCTGCTCAGGTTCGGGTAGGAAATCAAACTTAATCTGATTGAATTCCTCGATGGTTTTTCCGCGTTCTTTCAAGAATTGTATCAATTCCTTTTCCGCTTTTTTTAATTCCTCCGCTTGTTTCTTTGAGGTGTCCGTTAAAATAGTTACAACCCCGGTGATTGAACGAATACTTTGGCTGAGTGTTTCAGCTTGTCGCTTCAAATGATCGAATGATGAAGACCCTGCGGAGGCGGTATCCTTTGATTGTTTAGAAACCTCGTTTAGTTGAGAGGAGAGGATTTTAAGTTGCCCGCTATCTACGGAGATTTTTATTGAGAGTTCTGAGGTCGTTGCCATTTGGGTCTATTAATATTATTTGACGAGCAGTAAACTTTTCTATTGCACGATGCATCAAATGATGCGAGTCATCGGATTGTAATTACGATGAGAGGGTTTAGGTTAGGCAGAGTGCCCAACCTGGGTTTTCTTCTCTTTTAAATTCTTCTTCTTAATGTGTTTAAGGGGCTTGCACCTGTCTCACATGAAAAGACAGATTTAGGGGACCTAGATTGAGGCAGGAATTAGGGATTATTTCATGCAGATATTCAATTTTTAATCCAGCAGGTGCTTATCTAAGGTGATCTATTAGTCTAATGATATGTGAATTTCATTCGTTAAACATTAAAATCGTTAAAGACCAAATCATTTACTTCTCTTGATTCCATGGAGAGTTTAATATTCAAGCTAGCGTCTAATCTTTTTATCCAGGAAATCATCTTTCTATAAGCGTCAACTCTTTTGAATTTCAGGTACCTGAATTTCCCATCATCTGTAGGAACAAGCTCATCAAGGAGGATCGAATTTTCTGGAAATCTCTCACTTATCGCTTCGATAAGTAGCTTATGGAGCTTAATTGTCCCAAGTGAGATGTAATCGATTTTTCGTGTGTCGAGGGCTGAAAAAAGCCCTTCGACCATACCTTTATAATCTCTTTCCCATCCTTCATACAAAATCACGGGGTCTAATCTTATACCTATGGTGTACCCGTTTTCCTGACACCTTCTTGTGGCAAGAAGCCTTTCACTAAAAGAGGGAGTTTTGTGTTCTATGGATTTTACTACCTTTTCCGGGCTAATTGTCCAGGAAGGGATTACATTTTTAGGTGGGTCCTTTATAGATACTAAATTAGAGATATTTGTGCTCTTTGTTCTAAACTCAATAGTTCCGTTTTTATATTCGGAAAAAAAGCCTAGCCAAGTCCAGGGAGAATTCTGTAAGGTGATCGAAGGCTAGTGCATCGGAGACCTCTCCTACATGGAAATAAGGGTGTGGGTGGACTTTTAAAACCTCTTCGATCTTTTTAAGAACTTCATCTCGATTCACAAAAATCACAGGAACCTTGGTTTGAAAATAGTACTGTAGATAACAGTACTCACAATCATATGTGCAATCTATTTCATGAAAAAGATAATATTCCCCGCTCTCCATCCTTCCTATGCTCTTTATAATCTCCCCTTTTTTCTCAGCTAAGGCGAGTGAGTTTTTATCCTCCACCGTTCTTTTAGTAAGCGGTTTTGTATCTCCTATTTTTCTCCAGTCCTCAACAAATTCAATGCGGATTGGATTTAATTTACTTATAATCTTCTCCGCAAGTGGGTGGTATCTCACCGTTTCTTCTATGTAGACCTTGTCAGGCTTTTGCATCGAAATTATTTAGCCGCTAATGAACTCGAATTTATTCGAATTGAATGCGTTTTCGTGGCTTATATATTTACCATTAACTTTATTTCTGAAACAGCTTTCCCAGTTTGATAGCGAGTCCCATGTCTCCAGATAGCTTCAGCTTTCCTGTCATAAAAGCAGCCTCTGCTTTTAACTGTCCCTCAACTAACTTGATGAAGTTCTCATCCGACATTGTAACTACACATTTAGCCTCTTCATTACCCTCTCTTACGCCGAGGGTATCTTTTCTGAGATCCACTATCCAAGTACCGCCGTTTGACCCGTTTAACACAAACTTATAAACCGCATCTATCTTGGAGAAGTCATCGGACTTTTCTATGATCTTATTCTGCAATTTAGAAAAAATGTCTTTTGGTGCAGCCATCTATTTTGTTTATCTCCTTGTCGTAAAAACCATATTCTACCACTCATCTTGTCGAGATTCTATTGGTCAGCACTGACAAGGTTAATTTTTTGATAAGCATTCTTCAGAGAATTTTGCCTGACAAGAGGTCATACTTTTTAAAATAGCGGGAATAAGAAAGATTCATGCATAATATGAGATGATATAATCTCATTGTGAGGCAACGTCATCTAGAGACGAGCAACTTGGAGGCAGTAGCAATGAAACGAGATACTGCTAAGGAAACCCCAGTTACCCGGAGTTTTAACCGACGCGAGGTGCTTAACCTGATAGTCGCAACAGCAGCCGCACCCTTTCTAAGATGGACACGCGGAGAAGCCGCCCCAGGAGAGCCGATAAATACGTCAACTCAAACACCAAGACGAACGGCTACGGCGACGACTCTTTCATGCGTGGTGAGACCCCAACAGACTGAGGGACCCTACTTCGTGGACGAGAAGCTTAACCGTTCCGACATCCGATCAGACCCCTCGGACGGTTCGGTGAGGGAGGGCGTTCCGTTGCGTTTAGTGCTTCATGTATATCGAATTGATGGTGGCTCCTGCACTCCTCTGCCCGGCGCATTCGTGGACATCTGGCAATGTGACGCTCTGGGTGCCTATTCGGATGTTTTGGACTGGGTTGGATCGTTCGAGGATAAACGGGGGAAGAAATTCCTTCGTGGATATCAGGTGACGGACGAAAGTGGAAAAGTGGTGTTCATGACGATTTATCCCGGTTGGTATCCGGGCAGAACCGTCCATATCCACTTCAAAATTCGCACCGATCCTGCGACAGAACTCGGTCATGAGTTTACGTCGCAGCTTTACTTCGACGACTCCCTCACGGATCAAGTTCACGCGCAATCCCCATACGCCGCTAAGGGGCGTCGCACAACGACGAATGCTGCGGACGGGATATTCCGACGCGGTGGAATCCAACTGATCCTTAATCTGGTCAAAGACGAACAAGGTTATATGGGAACGTTCGATATAGGGCTTCAGATGACTTGAAATAGAGCTATAGAATAATTGAACAGATAATCGGCAATCCACTTTCATTCTTAGAAAATTAAAAAACTCGTTTAAGAGCCGAAGTAAATCTGTATCACCATATACGCATTTTTAGTATAAGCTCTACGATTTGACGAGTTCTCCTTAGAGGTTTAAAATCTTCAAATTGATTTGGAAGTGTTAAAAACTATGATTATCACCTATCCAAAAAGGTATCAGGTAATTGTAATCGGCGGGGGACACTCGGGGTGCGAGGCGGTGCTAGCCTCGTCAAGAATGGGTCTCAAATCCCTTATGCTTACTGCAAACATTGATACGATTGGACTTATGTCCTGCAACCCCTCTATAGGCGGAGTCGGAAAGGGGCATCTGGTAAAGGAGATAGATGCGCTTGGCGGGGAAATGGGAAAGGCGGCGGATGCGACGGCTATTCAATTTAGACGCCTTAACACCAGTAAAGGGCCCGCCGTTCAAGCCTCGAGAATTCAGGCGGACCGTCAGGCGTATAAAGCCTATATGAGAAGGGCGTTAGAGTCCGAGAAAAATATTGATATAAAGCAGAGAATGGTGGAGGGATTTCTAGCGGAAAGCGGAAGGGTAGCGGGAGTAAAAACTAATCTGGGGGAATATTTCTTGGCAGACGCCGTTGTAGTCACTCCCGGCACGTTTCCAAACGGTCTTATTCACATAGGGGAGACAAGGATTTCCGCCGGTCGAGCAGGCGAGGCACCCGCACTTGGAATTTCAGATTCATTTGAGGGTTTAGGCTTTAAGATCGGAAGGCTAAAAACAGGCACCCCGCCGAGGCTTGATGGAAGAACAATCAACTGGGCGATACTAGAGCCACAGCCCGGGGACTCTCAACCAAAGCCCTTCTCGTTTTCAAACGATAAGATTGATGGGGAACAGCTTCCCTGCTACATAACATATACCAATGAAAGGACACACGATGTAATAAGAAAGAATCTTCACAAATCGCCTCTTTACTCAGGCGTCATCAAGGGAATAGGGCCTAGATACTGTCCATCAATTGAGGATAAGGTTGTTAAATTCAGAGATAAGGAGAGGCACCAGATTTTCCTCGAGCCCGAAGGGGTAGGCACTTATGAGATTTACCCGAATGGTATTTCGACAAGCCTCCCGCTGGATGTTCAGTTTGACCTTGTAAGAACGATAAAGGGACTTGAAGAGGTTGAGATTATAAGACCGGGGTATGCAGTTGAATACGATTATTCAGACCCGACTCAGCTCTTTCCGACCCTAGAAACTAAGATCATTCAAAACCTATTTTTTGCAGGACAGATTAACGGTACAACCGGTTATGAGGAAGCGGCATCACAGGGCCTTATTGCCGGGATAAATGCGGCTCTCCGGGTAAAGGGAGAAGAGCCTTTTATACTCGACCGTTCGGAGGCTTATATAGGCATATTGATTGACGACCTTGTAACAAAGGGCGTTGACGAGCCGTACAGGATGTTTACATCGCGAGCGGAGCATCGTCTGATTCTTAGAGAGGATAACGCAGATTTAAGACTGAGGGAAAAGGGTTACAGGATCGGGCTTGTGAATGTCGAAGATTACGAAAGGTGTCTGTATAAAAAGAAGAGGATTCAGGAAGAGCTTCAAAGAATTGAGCACACAAGGGTTTTCCCTGATTCACGCATTAATGAAATCCTTACACAACTAGGCTCTTCACCCATCAAAAAACCACACACGATTAAAGAGCTTCTAAGACGTCCCGAGATTACGTTTAAAGAGCTTAGCTTAATTGACTCGCATTTTTCATCTTTCATCAATCCAGATATATCGGCTCAGATTGAGATGGATGTTAAGTATGAAGGATACATTCAAAGGCAGATGGAGCAGGTAGATAAATTTAAGAGGCTTGAAAACCTTAGAATACCGGGAGACTTCCACTATGATGGGGTCCCCGGGTTATCAAGGGAGATAGTGCAGAAGCTATCACGAATTCGTCCGAGCTCTCTTGGACAGGCAAGCAGGATATCAGGCATAACACCTGCTGCTATCTCTATTCTTCTGGTTTACCTTAAGCGTAAGGAAATAGAACCTAAGGATGGTTATTCCTCTTCTCTGTTTTCTTGATTTTCTTCGCTTTCTTCTGAAGCGGATATTTCTTTTTCCAGCTGTTCCATAATATCTTCATAATCTCCGCCGACGTATGTAGGGTTGTCAGGGTCTTCTAGCATATCAACTAGATCCTTTATCTTTTTTCGACCCTTTTTAGGCATTCTGTTTTACCTCCCTTAGCTATACATCAAGAATGAAACGAAGCAACTTTCCCTACTTGAAAATCGAGGAACATTCAGAGTTGAGTATGAAAGCCTTTAGATTGTTAGGCATTACTGACTTTAAAAGAAATTATAAGTACAAGTTTTTAAAATTCAAGTTTAATTTGAAGAGTGAATAAAATTTTTGCCGGGCTTATTTTTCATGTTTTAAATATATAAACATGATTTGTATTTTATTTCAAGGAATAAAATAATTTGATAAAATATCAAGCAAACACTAAAAATTTTTCAACGACTTGCTCTCGATTCACCACTTCAGATTTGAAAATTAATAAGTTATCCAATTTTTATTTGTGAGGTTAACTGATTTAATAAGGTTTGATTATTAAAACGGAGCTAAAAATAAATGCCCTTGAAGGGTAATTTTCTTTCCAATTGACCTTGGGGATAACTAATTGAAATAGTGCAAATCCACCTAGAAGGTATCTTTCTAAAAATCTTTCAAAGAGGTTCCATTTAAGTTTCGTGCGCGAACGTTAAAAAAAGCAACCTCAATATATTGAAATTAGATGGAATCGATAGATAGCGGGCTTCGGTCGTTTTATATCGGAAATTACCCCATAATAAATATGTAATATTAGCCTAAAACTGTTAGCTAGACTACAAACCTAAAGTAGTTTCTAAGCCTAATCTAGGCTCGCTTTTAGAGACCATAATAGATAACGATTTACAATTTGAATTTTAAGCATATGGTTTCACATCCATTAATAACCATACTTAACCATTACTTTTTTAACTCAGAATCTAACAATAGTGCTATAAAATAAAAAATTGGGGTTATATTTTGTTAATTAACAAAGCCTCTTGACAAGGTATATGTATTTCATATATGTATATCATGTATGCATGACACAATATATTGTGGTTCGAGAAAGTAATAATACAATATATAATAATAAGGAGGGAAGGAGAGAGATGGCATCTGAAAAGCATGGGATAACAGAAGGCAACGGCAGGGCATTATTGGAGGAAAAAGGCTATAAAATCAACATAGATTCAGATGTAGAGATTCATAACGAACCAGAGGAAGTGGTGGAATATAAAGAGGGGGTAATGGATATACCGGAAGAAACAATAAACGCATTTGGCGGAGACGAGCTTCGTGCAAGGGTGTTTTATGAAAAATACGCCCTTCGTGATGAAAAAGGGAAGATAGTAGAAAGCACCCCTGAGGAGATGTGGCGCAGGGTGGCTATGGAGATCGCTTCACCGGAGAAAACGCATAAGCTAAGAAAGGAGTGGGAGGAAAAATTCTACTGGCTCCTTTCTGATTTTAGATTTATTCCAGGCGGCAGGATTCTTTTTGGAGCTGGGCAGAAAAGACGGGCTACACTTCTCAACTGTTATTTTATGCCAGTGAAGGAGGATTCTATCGAATCCATATTTGAGTGGTGTAAGGAAGCGGCAAGAACGTATTCCTTTGGTGGTGGGGTAGGAACGGATATTTCGATACTCAGACCAAAAGGGTCTCCTGTAAACAACTCTGCAATTTATTCGACGGGCGCCGTATCGTTCATGGAACTCATGTCTACGACAACAGGGACTATAGGTCAGGCAGGCCGCCGCGGAGCCTTGATGATAACGATAGGGGTTGACCATCCTGATGTCCTGGATTTCATCGATATAAAGAACGACCCTGCAAGATCAAAGGTCAAGTTTGCAAATATCTCTGTTAGGGTTACAGATGAGTTTATGAAGGCGGTTGAAGAGGATAAGGATTTTGAACTCAGGTTTGAAAATGAGAAGGTGAAGGTTCATAGAAAAATCCGGGCTAGGGAGCTTTGGAAAAAACTCGTAAAATCAGCCTGGGCATCGGCGGAGCCCGGGGTCATCTTCTGGGATGCAGTTAAGAAATTCTCACCTACCGAATACAATGGAATGGAGATACATGGTTTTAATCCGTGCAGCGAGCAGGCGCTTGAGGACTACGGAAATTGCTGTCTTGGAAACGTGAACCTGTCTCTTTTCGTAAAAGACGAGTTTACCGATAGGGCTATGATAGATTGGGAAGGTCTTGAGCGCGCCCTCAGGTTCTCAGTTCGTTTTCTTGACAACGTTCTTGATTACAACGTAGAGAAGCACCCGCTCAAGGCTCAAAGGGAGACATCCCAGCGTTCACGTAGAATCGGGGTTGGGTTCACAGGCTTTGGCGATATGCTTGCAAAGCTAAACCTGAAATTCGACACGTCTGAGGCGGTTGAATTTGCAGACAAGATGTTTGAGTATATAAAGAATATCGTTTATGAAGCAAGCTCGGACTTTGCCTCGGAGAAGGGGAGTTTCCCAGCATTCGACCTTGACGCTCATTTATCACGTCCGTTTATTAAGACGCTGGACGCCCGTGCGATAGAGAAGATAAAGAGTCAGGGGCTTAGAAACGCATGTATTCTCACAGTCCCGCCTGTGGGGAGCGGCTCGATACTCGCGGGTACTACAAGTGGGATTGAGCCTATTTTTGCCCTCTCATATTTCAGGCGCTCTAAATCATTATCCCAAGAGGAATTCAAGGTATACCACCCGCTTGTCGGTGAGTATATGAAAAGATGCAGCTTAAAGGAGGAGAATGAGCTTCCTCCGATATTTGTAACATCACATGAGATAAAACCGGAAATGAGGGTGCGTATGCAGTCTGCGATCCAGAAGCATATCGATTCCTGCATATCAAGCACGGTAAACCTTCCAAACGATATTACTGTCGAGGAGGTTGAGAAGATTTATTTTCTCTCCTGGAAGCATGGATGCAAGAGCATAACGGTGTATAGAGAAGGCTCAAGAGAGGGAATACTCGTCACAGAGGAAGCCTGGAAAAAGACAGGTGAAAAAGAGGTCAGTACCCGGGATGAAGGGATGCAACACCCCCTATACCCCATCTCATCCCTTCATCCCACCCAAAGCGAGCCTGATCGAGTTCCGCTGCCGGAGATCAAGCCGTTAAAGCGCCCTCAGTACCTTGAAGGGTTTACAGAGGTAATAAAAACAGGGTACGGAAACCTCTACCTCACGGTGAACACATACGAGGGAAGACCGTTTGAGGTATTTGTCCAAATTGGAAAATCTGGATATACAACTATGGCTGATGCAGAGGCAATAGGGCGTCTCACATCGCTTGCCCTTAGATCCGGTATAGGGGTTAAGGATGTTGTAGAACAGCTTGAAGGGATAGGCGGCGCATCCCCTGTGTTTTCAGAGGGAAAACTCGTTATGTCAATCCCAGACGCAATCGCCGCCGTCTTGAGAAAGCATTTCATGGTCAATAACCAGGAAAAGACTAAGGCAAAGGAGATTGACATTGGGCTAGAACGCTGTCCAGACTGCGGAAGCCGCGCCCTTGCCTTTGAACAGGGGTGTGTGGTTTG
>JAKEHC010000206.1 GCA_022615255.1 Candidatus Dadabacteria bacterium
AATAAGGGGTATTTCATGAGAGACCAAAGGGTCTTAAATTTTAAAGTAGGGATATTCGTTCTGATCTCGCTCGGTATCTTTTTAGTTTTTATTTTCGTTCTAGGCGGGGAAAGCGGTTTATTCAAGAGGACATACAAGGTTCAAACGTCTTTTACAAACACTACCGGACTCTCCCAGGGAGCTGCTGTTAGACTTTCGGGTGTTTTAATTGGCAGTGTTAAAGAAATCCAGTTTCCTACAAATCCGGATGACAACTTCATTGTGGTAGTAATGGAGGTAAACGAGGAAGGAATAAGAAGGATAGGTCCTGATGCAATAGCAACTATCAGAACGGAAGGGCTTCTAGGGGATAAATATATTGAGATTATCAAGGGAACAAAGGAGGTGTCCAAGGAGATTCCAGAAGTAGTCCAGATTACGAGCTACACTCCACCGCAACTCGAAAAGCTTCTTGGTCAGTCTGAGGAGTTAGTAGACAACATAATAGGCATCTCACAGAGCCTGGATAAGATAGTAAAGGGCTTCGGCAAAGAAGAAAATCTTGAGAACATAAACGCGATAATTGCATCGACTAGAAAAACTGTAGAGGCTATAGAAACCGAGCCGAGCCTGCTGCATACCCTGATTTATGGACAAAGGAAAAAATCGGGAAAGGGGTTTGAGCAAAACACACTCGAAAAGTTCGATGAAACTATCGGTATGGTGAATGATCTTCTTACGGAGATTAGAACCGGGGACGGGGCTCTTAATGCCGCCCTTTATGACGAAAAGCTCAGGCAGGAATTGGTGGAGACAATTGCAAATATAAATTCTGCCGCTGAGGAGATCGGGGGTAAGGACGGGGTTGCTTCCGACATAAAAGAGACTATATCGAACTTCAGGAAGATCTCAGAGAGCCTTGCAGGAGGCGATGGAACTCTTGGCGCCCTTCTAATCGACCCCACTGTCTATGATCAATTAAAGGGGGTCCTCGGGGAAGCGGATAGGAGCAGGTTTGTTCGCGCTGCGGTTAGATATCTGATTGAACAAAACAAGACTAAAGTATCCGATCAAACAAAGCAGCCTTAGTTTATTTATAACCAGATGCAAGATATAGGGCGAATCGTGCATCGTGGATCATTTATCAATGTGAATTCTTGTTAATTCGTGGCTAAATGACTGTGTTTTTTTAATGGAGCGGGCGACGGGGCTCGAACCCGCGACGTCAAGCTTGGGAAGCTTGCACTCTACCAGCTGAGTTACGCCCGCTTTCAAACATAATTTAGTATGGCTATATGTAAAAGTCAATAATTTATGCCTCTCAATCAAAACTAAGATATAATACTCCACGTGTCAAAACGCCGTGAAATTAGTAACCCCATTACGGAAGGAATCAATCCGAGAACGAGACATCTTGATAGGCGTTCTACGCTTGAGATTATTGAGTCAATTTCGGAAGAAGATGAAAAGGTTGCAAGGGCAGTTGCCAGGCAAAAGAGAGATATCGCTAAAGTTGTTGATTTAATTGTTGGAAGGCTTCTTGGAGGAGGGCGTTTATTCCTTGTAGGAGCAGGGACGAGCGGGCGTTTAGGTGTCATGGAGGCGGCTGAATGCCCACCGACATTTGGAACTAAGCCGGGTCTAATTCAGGGCATCATTGCCGGCGGGAATAAGGCACTAAGGCGGTCTATAGAGGGCGCCGAGGATTCTCCGAGAGAAGCGGAAGAAGCGTTAAGTAAACAAGGATTGGGTAAGAAGGATGTAGTCATTGGGATCGCTGCAAGTGGGGCAACACCTTTTGTGCTGAGAGCGTTAACCTATGCCAAGAAGAGGGGGTCTCTAAGAGTTCTTATAACTTGTAATCCTGTTAATTCTCGACTTGCAGATATTACTATCCCTCTTATCGTAGGTCCTGAGGTTGTATCGGGTTCTACGAGAATGAAAGCTGGTACGGCAACAAAGATGGTTTTAAACATGCTGACTACGACTTCTATGATTCGTCTTGGTAAAACGTATGGGAATCTTATGGTTGAGGTTCAACCTAAATCCAAAAAATTAAAGAATAGAGCGATAAGGATTGTTATGCAGGTTCTAGGAATAGACGATAAAAAGGCTAATGAGCTGCTTAAGAAATCCAGATGGGATGTAAAGGCTTCTCTCTTAATGGGGGTGAAGAATATAACATATCAAAAGGCAAAGAAGAGACTAACAAAGTGCGGAGGGTTCTTAAGAGAGGCGCTTGAGCGAGAATAATAATCTAGGGGAGGGGATTGCTTCGCCTCCGGCTCGCAATGACATTTGTGAAAGTTTAGGATGAACTGGCTAGAGAGAATTCTTAGTAAGAAGGAACGTCTAGTAGTGGGTTTAATGTCCGGTACATCTTTGGACGGAGTCGATTCCGTTCTGGTAAGAATCAAGGGGCATGAACTAGAAACTAAAGTCGAGATGATTAATTTTATTTGCCTGCCCTATGAATCGTCTCTTCTTAAGAGATTAGACGAGGTGATTTCAAAGGGCTCAACTCGTGAAGTATCTACGCTTAATTTCCTTCTTGGTAAAGCCTTTTCCGAGGCGGCTCTAGCCGTTATAAAAGGAGCTGGATTATCAACAGGGGATGTGGATTTGATTGGTTCCCACGGTCAAACGGTTTATCATAATCCGCCATCGTCATTTAACGTGCCTCCCGCCAGTCAATTCAGGCTGAGGCGTACGACTGCAAAAAAGGGCGTTCCTTCCACAATTCAGATTGGCGAGTTAGACGTAATCGCCGAGCGCACGGGGATAACAACGGTAGGCGATTTTCGAACGCGCGATCTTGCCGCCGGAGGCGAGGGCGCTCCACTCGTCCCATATGTGGATTATATCCTGTTTCACAAACCTGGAAGAATCTCGATAGCTCAAAATATAGGCGGCATTGCCAACGCCACGGTGATAACCGGGAGAATGGAAGATGTAATTGCTTTTGATACCGGCCCTGGAAATATGCTGATGGATAATGTGGTGAGTCTTGCGACTAATGGAAGAAAAAGGTTTGACAAGAATGGGAGGCTGGCTTCTCAGGGCTCGATTGATAAGAAACTACTGGGAAAGCTACTGTCTCATCCCTTCTTCTCCAAGCCTCCTCCAAAGTCCACCGGGGCAGAACTCTTTGGAAAGAAAAAGGCGTTGGAACTTTATACATTGGTTAAAAAGAGGAAGACAACGCTCAGCGATCTCGTGGCAACCATTTTGGAACTTACAGTCGAATCTATTTCACTCTCTTACGAGCGTTTTATTTTTCCCAAGCGGAAGGTAAACGAGGTAATATTGAGCGGAGGCGGCGCCAGGAATCCTGTTCTAGTAGACAGACTAAAAAGGAGATTGGGCTATTTGAAACTTTCCACTTCGGATAAGTACGGTATACCGGTGGATGCAAAAGAAGCCATAGCCTTTGCTGTATTAGCAAACGAGCTAATCTATGGTAATTGTACAAATCTTCCTTCAGTTACTGGTGCGAAAAAAACCGTGCCATTAGGAAAGATTGCATTGGGTGGAAGGAGATAGGGCAGGGGCTGGCCTTGTGCCTGACGTATTATTGTTGGCAACCGCGAGGGTTGCCCCTACAATTGTGATGAGAATTATGGAAGACCATGCAGTAAGGATAGGCAGGACTTTCTAGCCGCGCATATTGGCAAGCGGGGTTAGTAAACCCGCCTATGTGTGGGTGCACCGTGAGCTGTATACCTATTAAACCACAATGAATAAGCTCGACATAGCCAAGCTCAAGATATCCGAAAAA
>JAKEHC010000207.1 GCA_022615255.1 Candidatus Dadabacteria bacterium
ACCCTTAAAGAATTAGTAGAAATGGAAAATCTTTGGAGCACGGTTAATAGTAAGGATTCCTAAGGCAATTGCATAGCCCCGTAGAAGTATCGAACGGGCTGTATTTTACTGCTAGTTTTGCACTGTTTATATCTGGTATGGATCCACTTTTCAAAGGTTGCTTTAAATCTAAAAACGCTCAGCATCTATCTCAAGCAGGAGAGGAGAAAGAAATAAAAGATATTAGGCCATGATATTTCAGAATGTTATAATTTTAATCCTTTTAGAAGTCCTTCCTTTTGCAAATGGGTTTGAGATTTCCTACGTGAAATTTTCTAATAGATCCATCCAATAGCCACTAAAAGCTTATTAGCGATAAAAGTTCTTTCTCTTTCTTTCGCATTATCACAGTTTCATTCTTTTTCTTATGGTCATAACCCAGAACATGAAGGATTCCATGCACTATTAGTTTAATAACCTCTCGCTTCAGGCTTTTTCTATACAACAGTGCGTGTCTCTTTGCCGTATCAACAGAGATGATTACATCACCAAGTGATCGTGTATCTGGGCCGTCCTGTGAAAATGAAAGCACATCTGTTGTCTTTTTTATACCCCGATAGGTTTTATTGAGTTTTCTCATTGCGTTATCATCCAGAAAGGTAATGCAGAGGTCTTTGTTGCCAGAGAGCTTCAAAAACTTAAGAATCATTTTTACATTGTTTTGCAATACCCTTTTTTCTTTTTCATTAAGATAATTAACACGGTCAACTATATATACTTTCATCTTAGTTCAACTTTAGCGTTGTTATATCTTAGTCTATATCATCCGTTTTTTTTCTCTAACCTAAACGATTAGGCTAAATTTAAATAGGCAATAAGCTAAAAACATGAACTTGGATCACACTTATTATAAATTAAAAGATTTATTTCATAACTCTGGATTCAACCTTATCCGCAGCGTTAAGGTTACCGAATACGAACTTAATATGCCCTCAAAAAGGTCGATAACCAATATATTAAAAGATACAAAATCATTGATTCCAGAGTCGGTTTTGCAAGTAGAGAATTTTGGAATACCCTTCAAGAGTTTCTTGAGAAGAACCCAGAATTTAAGAGCACACGAGAAGACCTGATAGACGACTACACAGTTTTAAGATTCATGTCTGCAGCCAAAATCCTCAACGAAGAAAAGATTAACTACATTATGGCATTCCCGTTTGGTTCTGGATACCTGTCGCTTGATTTTTCAAAGCTTGGTGAACTGGGAGGTGTAGGCACCAAAATCCTATTAGGAATTTTAATCCACCCCGAATACGGTTCATGGATCTCTCTAAGGGAGGCTACAGCAACAGATTTAGAACCCAGCCGATACAATGAACCCCTTTATCCCTTCAACCCATGCCCTCCCTGTTCAAAGCCGTATATCTTTGCATGCCCGTATGGTATAGAACATCAATATTCCAGGGAACAGCTAACATATCATCATAAATTTGTCTTAAAAAACTCTATTAAATATGAGGAGAAGATGTAGAGATATCCTTTGGCTATAAAACTTATTTTCTTTAAGCTACCGATTTGTATAAAATTTTGTGATAGTCTTTATGAACCCCTATTATATTTTAGATATATTACAGTCTTATATTGGTAAGATAAAACACTGAGATAGTAATCATAATAATTAGAAACTAAAATAAAAGAAAGCGCTAGTCTAACCCATATAACATAAATCACTTAAAGGTAAAAGCTTTAGTTAAGACATAAATAAATAACTGCAAGAAGATTACATCGATGCATAAAAATAAACTGAGAAACCCACTAGTTGTAATTGTCGGGAGACCGAATGTCGGAAAGTCAACCCTTTTTAATAGAATAATTGGATGGCAAAAAGCGATTGTAGAGGACATACCTGGTGTAACACGAGATAGAATTTACGGAGATACTGAATGGGATGGTGTCAAGTTCAGCATAGTTGACACTGGCGGGTTTGAACCTGTTTCAGATGATATGTATCTATCATTAGTAAGAAATCAAATTCAGGTAGCCATAGATGAAGCGGATTTAATTCTTTTTCTTCTCGATGGAAAAACAGGATTAATGCCTCAGGATATAGAAATTGTCAAGCTCCTAAGGAAGACAAAAAAGCCTGTAATGTATGTTGTAAATAAGGTTGATAATGAAGAGCAAGAAATCAGTGCATTCGAAATCCACGCATTGGGAGTAGAGAGCTTTATTCCTATATCTTCTCAACATGGAAGAAGAATCAATGAACTTTTAGACATAATAGTTGAGAGTTTGCCGGAAGCCAAACATGAAGTCGAAGAGGTAAATGGGGGTATAATTAGGGTCGCAGTAGTTGGAAAGCCTAATGTTGGCAAATCAACCTTCGTCAACAAGATATTAGGCTCAGAAAGGATGCTTACAAGCCCTATTCCTGGCACGACTAGGGATTCAATAGACACCCTAATAGAAAGAGACCGCAAAAAATATATTTTCATAGACACAGCTGGAATAAGAAAGAAGGCAAGGATAACTCTATCGATAGAAAGGTACAGCATTTTAAGGGCTATAAAAGCAATAGAAAGGGCTGATATTGCACTGCTTATGCTGGATGCTAGCGATGGACCTACGCATCAAGACGCGCGCCTTGCAGAGCTAATAAATGAGAGTAATAAGGGGTGTATTATTCTTCTAAACAAATGGGATCTTGTTCCTCTAGAAATCGCACAAAAAAAGGACATTAAAGATATAATTAGAAGTAAACTTAAAGCAATAGACTTTGCCCCTGTAATCTTGATATCCGCGCTTACCGGAAAAAGGGTCATTAATGTTTTTGATTATATTGACCTAGTTTACAACAATTATTCTTCTAGAATCCCTACAAAACCGCTTAATAATCTGCTCGATAATATACTGAGGATAAATCCCCCTCCTATTTATAAGGGTAATGAGATTAGGTTCTATTACATATCTCAACCACTGACAAAGCCGCCAACCTTTATTATATTTACAAACTCCATAAAGGGCATACCAGATAGTTATAAAAAGTATTTAGAGAATAGA
The DNA here is from genome assembly GCA_022615255.1 of Candidatus Dadabacteria bacterium. Taxonomy (GTDB): domain Bacteria; phylum Desulfobacterota_D; class UBA1144; order Nemesobacterales; family CSP1-2; genus CSP1-2. Next base: position 3,040 of record JAKEHC010000207.1, read on the forward strand.
CTTAGGGAGGAATTCGAATTACAAGGAACTGCAATCAAAATCGTTTTTAGAGCAAGAAGAAAGGGTTAAGAATCATTGTGAAAAGAGATAGTTTTAAATCATATCATGAATTAATAATACATAAAGCATACATATGGTCTATCTCAGTTCCAATATTATCCTCTCAATATTCGTTGCTGTTGTTTTTGCGCAAAAAAGCCTTTTTGCCCTCTCTCTGCCGGCATTCCCCATAGAAACCCTAAGTTGTTTATCAAGAATGAGTCTGAGAATAGATTCGCCCATTTGTTTGTAATTACCTGATTCACTTAGTATTCCGGTTACATCCTCTTCGACAGCCTCGGCAATTCCACCTACTCTAAAGCCTATCACAGGGAGTGCAAAAGCCATTGCCTCTATGACAACTCTAGGAAACGGGTCTTCGTAGCTTGAGGGTATTGTAAAGATATCAAAATCCCTCAGATAAGGCTTGACATCCCTTTGGTATCCCGTAAAGATAAAAATATCTTCAAGCTTATATTGTTTTATTAACTCCTTTAGTTTCTGCATGTGGTTATCTTGAAAAAAGTGTGGAGTATCTCCAACTATTACAAACCTGATTTGATTAATCTCACTATTACCAATTCTATTCTTGACAACCAGTGCAGCCTTGATCAAATTCACGTACCCCTTTCTAGGTACAATCCTCCCAGTACTTCCTATAATTATTATGCCCTCTGGAAAGTTATACTCAAATCGTAAAGCACCTGAAGTTTTTTCAGGATTAAATTCCTTGATATCAACACCGTTGTAGATTACTGATATTTTATTATGCTTAAAATGGAATTGTTTAGTTGTTGCGTTTGACACACATATAATCCTTTTTACGGAAGGTAACAGTGAAAGAGAGTTAATAATAATTCTGAGTGCTTTTGTTTGTTGAATATTTCTTACGTGCCAGATGACAGGACGGAAATTGATAAAACCTATTAAAGCTCCGACAATCTTTGCAAGGGTGCCGTTGCAATATATTACATCTATATCCCATTTCTTTAATAAGAAAGGAGATTTTAAAATAAGTAAAAAGATATCCGCCACATTTAAAGTCACAGATGCAATTTTTAATACCTTAGAAATGAAGAACCCTGGGATTCTGTCTTGATTTATAGGTGATGACGTAGATTGCTTCCCTTCCATTCCGCTCAGTCGATATGAATTTAACCTAGGGCTAAGTATATTCTCAGGAAACCTTCTCTCGACAATGATCTTGTCCTCTAGCCCCTCTTTCTTAATCAGCTCTGTAAAAACATCTTCCCTTGGGACAAGAACAAAAGGGGTAATCTTTGCCCTATCTATATACTTCAGTATATAAAATAAGCTCCTTCCGGGTCCCCCATCTCTAACAGAGTGATTTATAAAAAGGGTTCTAGTTGGAGGTAACATTAAAAGCCCCCGCAAAGTATATCATTAGAACAAGTTATAGGTTTATCAGTTCTCAATGCAATTTTGAATCTATAAATCACGAGTCTTTAGTCTAAACTTGGTAGCAGGTTCATATTGACAGGTATATAGTGTTCTAAGGTTATTCACTACTAGCAATTTACCATGAGATTAAAAACTAATGAAAATTTAATTTATCGGTGTATACTTTTACAAACCTTAGATAAGTAAAAATCGGGAGGTAAATATGAGAATTAAAAATATTATTTTTATATCAATTTTCATCACATGCATAGTAACCATATCCTTACTTTCTTCAGGAGGTTGTGATTTACAATTTGGAGGAGGAGGAGGTAATGGAGGTAATTTGGTGTCTATTGTTCAGGGAAGAATTATTAGCACTCCCAATACTGGAATAACGGCAAGGCTCTCATTTAATGGAGATCTACCTGAATTCTTTTCAGATCCAACAGATGATAGTGGAGATTTTGAAATTCTGGGAGATTTTAATGGCTGCTTAACACTAAGACTTGAGTTTCAAGATAGTAATCAAGATGTTATAGCTTTTACCAATATTACAGTTTTTCCTAAGACAAATCTCGATTTGGGAGATATAAGCCTTGAAGATGGGAACGTTATTCTTGACGATCCAGACGATATAAGCGTAACATTTGAAGCTAATATTAATTTTACACCACCTGCTCTAGAAACCTGTTCAGGGGGTCCTGGCACGAGCGAAGGCACCATAGTTGCGACAAGAGCTAATACAGACATTACCGTTCAAATTTTCACCACTACAGATATTGTAGACACAAATAATAACGATATAGGCTGCGACAGTTTATTTAATAATGATAAGGTTGAAATAACTGGAACACTACAAGTACATGACACTGTTTCTGCAGTTCTAATTAGACTTAAATAACTTAGTTAAATTTGATTATGTGTAATTCGACTTTTTAAATCTGCTTCTTGCTTTTTTACGAAATTATGTAAACCTTGTCTAAGCTGGCTGAGGCACAAATAAGCATAGGAATCTATTTTATATAGCTTATCACTCAACAGCACTTTTTTCCTTCCCTCTGTTACTCCTTTTTGGCTTATTTATAGATTTAACCTTTTCTTCAAGCTCGTTTATCTTTTCCATAAGTAGCCCTAATTCTGTAGATGGGAGGCTTTGAGAAGATTCTTTAGATTCCCCATCCTTATCTATGTTTTTTTGTTTTTCAAAATGTCTTGCAAGTGCTTCGAAAGGATTGTTAATTCCTGAATATCTAATACCAGATGGCATTAACCCTGTTTCCTGCCACAATTGAAGATTCTTTTTCACTCCCTCTTGAAGGGATAGATAAGGCTGAAACATAATTGTGAAATAATTTTCGAAAAAATCCCGAGCCATTCTGTTGCCGTATTTAATAAGCATGTGTAAGAAGGATGTAGGAAGTATATCTTCTTTGTTTTTTTCACTCTCTAATATAACCTGCATTAATATAACCTTTGTGATATCTTCATCAGTTTGAGAGTCAATTACTTTGATTTCACTACCCTCTTTTATAAAACTGGCTATTTCATCAAGCGTGACATACTTCTTATGTATGGTATCATATAGTCTTCTATTACTGTATTTTTTAATTATAATTTGGTCAGTCAAATCAACCTCCTTAGCTTTTGCATTATATTATTTGGTCAAAATACCATTTAGTCAAGAAACAGTGCCTATATATACTTGACAACTTACTGTAAAATAAGGAAAATTCTATAAACCTGACATAAAGAGATTTGATGCAAGAATATTTGGTGATATAGATGTCTTCTAAACCGTATAAGATCTGGTTCGATGGAAAGCTTGTTCCATGGAATGAAGCTAAAGTTCATGTACTTACGCACACGCTTCACTATGGGCTAGGGGTGTTTGAAGGTGTAAGAGCATATGAATGCTTTGACGGCCGTGCTGCTGTGTTCAGGCTAGCTGATCATATCAATAGGCTCTATTCATCAGCCAGAATCGCTCAAATTAATATCCCCTTCTCCAAAGAGGAGATGCGAAAAGCTATCTTTGATCTACTTATCGTAAATAGACTTAATGAGGCTTATATAAGACCTATCGCTTTTATAGGCGACGGCGCAATGGGAGTCCATCCGAGAAATAATCCTACTAGGGTAGCAATTGCTGCATATCCATGGGGTGCTTATCTAGGTGATGAGGGCGTAACAAAGGGGATAAGAGCAAAAATCGCTTCTTATACCAGGATGCACGTCAACACATTTATGACTAAAGCAAAAATATCTGGCAACTATGTAAACTCCGTAATGGCAAAGGTTGAGGCTACCTCTCTTGGATTTGATGAAGCACTCATGCTTGATACAGAGGGATACGTCTCAGAGGGCAGTGGAGAAAATATTTTTATAGTTAGAGACGGAACATTAAAAACCCCTCCTCTTACATCAATTCTGGAAGGCATAACGAGAAATAGTGCGATAGAGATCGCGCTTGATGAGGCGCTGAGGGTTGTAACAGAACGTTTTACTAGAGATGAACTCTACATTGCGGATGAAGTCTTTCTCACTGGAACAGCCGCCGAAATTACCCCCATTCGCGAGGTCGATGGAAGAGCAATTGGAGATGGGATACCCGGACCTATAACCAAACGGCTTCAGACAAGGTTCTTCGATGTGGTAAAGGGGAGGGATGAAAAATTCATAGGCTGGCTTGATTTTTTTCCCTAGCGATTTTACTTAGCAAAATCCTTAAAATACTATCAAGATATATTTACAGCTGAGAGGCAGCTAATTTGATTTGGTTCTATTATAACATGAGGAAATTAAGAGTTCCTACATAACGTATTCTGCAGTCTAAAATGTAACCGAAAGGGTATTGGTTCTGCAATTTAAAAAAGTAACCA